>NZ_JAYGHC010000091.1:0-11621 GCF_034932285.1 Cronbergia sp. UHCC 0137 | reverse complement strand
GAACTTAAATCCTCGTTTTTACTAAAATTACCAAGTTTTTTAAGCAGTTATGTCTTAGGGGATCTTCCTTTCTAAACTACTGCTGTGAGGAATCCAAGGTTTTTTTGACACTTTCAGCCCCTTTAAGTGACTGAAATTATGAGAATTGACTACTTGACTAAGTGGACGTTTCTCAGGATGATGTCATTATCCGTACCATTTACTAGCAATCTAGATTATGGTAACTTAATGATTCTTAACTTATCACATTAATCAGATTTTGCGGTGGAGTCACAGAAGTGAATCAGGTATCTGAGAAATTAGATATTCTGAGAGATCAGAATTTTAATAATCTGAAATAGATTCTCTCATAAATTGTACAACTTGCAATACATACTGCTCAAGTGGCAGACTTTGAATAGGAACATCTCACAGGCCAAGGTAGTTCAATGACGGCATCAACAACAATTAACAAAGGCGAAAAAATCCTCCACCAAAAGGTTTTGGGTTCTCGTCGGTTTAGTAACTACTGGTGGGCAACTATCGTGACTATGGGCGCTAGTGGCTTTTTCTTGGCTGGAATATCCAGTTATCTGAAAGTTAATTTACTTCTAGTCACCGATGCAACTCAACTGATTTTTGTACCTCAAGGATTGGTAATGGGGTTATACGGTACTGCTGGCATACTATTAGCCTCTTATTTGTGGCTAGTTATCCTCTGGGATGTAGGTGGTGGGTATAACGAGTTTAATCAGGAAACTGGTAAATTTAATATCTTTCGTTGGGGTTTTCCTGGCAAAAACCGCCGAATTGAGATTGAAAGCCGCATCCAGGATGTCCAATCTGTCAGAATTTCCATTAAGGAAGGTCTGAATCCTCAACGCGCTCTTTATCTCAGGGTGAAAGGAAGACGTGACATTCCTCTAACAAGGGTTGGTCAACCGTTGTCTTTAGCTGATTTGGAAACTCAAGGTGCTGAGTTAGCACGCTTTTTAGCAGTACCATTAGAGGGTCTGTAAACAGGAGTCAGGAGTCAGGAGTCAGGAGTCAGGAGGAAAGGGAGTAAATAATAGAAATTTCCTGAAAAGGTTGTAGAGACGTTCCATGGAACGTCTCTACAATGGCTAGAAGAAACGCACATTTTATTTTCGCCAGATTTCTAATATTAATTTACTGTTCCCTGTTCCCTGTTCCCTGTTCCCTATTCTCTGTTCCCTGTTTTCTGCTATAACATACTTTGGTTGATTGAGTAATTGGAAATGCGATTAAAATTTTCACAATTTTTGGTTACTTTGTTGATGGTTGGGGCTTTGATGTTGGGAGGTTGTGCATCTGAGCAAGTTGCGTCTTCTGATACGTCCCCAACTGCAACAGATAGCCCTAAAGCAACCGAGGCAAGTGCCAAGACAACTACTACAAGTGAGAGTATTCCAGGAATGAAAGATTTACCACGCCTCGAAGGTAAAGCTACTGTGGTGATGACTGTTAAAGGCTCGCCGATTACGATGGAGATAGATGGCACTAATGCACCAATTACTGCTGGTAATTTCGTCGATTTAGTCCAAAAAGGTTTTTATGATGGTTTGGTGTTTCACCGGGTTGTTCGTGAACCCCAGCCGTTTGTGGTTCAAGGTGGTGATCCCCAAAGCAAAGATCCAAAAGTTCCCCCAAGTCGTTGGGGAACTGGTGGTTATATTGACCCAAAAACTGGAAATGAGCGTTATGTACCTCTAGAAATTAAGCCAAAAGGCGAGGAAGCGATAGTTTATAGCAAGACTATTACTAAACAACCTGAGTTACAGCATAAGCAAGGGGCGATCGCTATGGCTAGATCCCAATCGCCAGATTCAGCTTCTTCTCAGTTTTACTTTGCTTTAGCAGATTTGGCTTTTTTAGATGGGAACTATGCTGTGTTTGGTAAAGTTACCGAAGGCTTTGATGTAGTTAACAAAATTGAGCAAGGCGATCGCATTGATTCGGCGAAAGTCACTCAAGGGGCTGAAAATCTCAAAACTGCCCAATAGATATATCCTAAAAAAGTGGAGACGTTCCATGGAACGTCTCTACGAGGGTTCGACTAAATCTTTATTTTTAATCTAAAATTTAAAATTGGTTAAGGTTGTTGTTACTGGTATAGGTCTAGTTTCTGCTTTAGGTCAAGATTTACAAGATAGCTGGCAAAATTTGCTGGCTGGAAAAACTGGAATTAAATTACATCAACCATTTTTAGAATTGGGAACTATTCCTTTGGGTTTAATTGGTTCTCTTCCTTCTGATTTGAATACTCTGATTAAAACGGTTGTGGTTTCTGCTTTGGATGATGCTAAATTAGTATCACCTTTGTCTGATTGTGCTGTGGTAATTGGTTCTAGTCGCAGTTATCAAGGGTATTGGGAGATTTTGGCGCGACAGATGTATGGCAGAGATAATCGCCAAAATTGCCTAAAATTAGCAGATTGGTTGGATGTCTTACCCCAGATGAGTGCGATCGCTGTGGCGCGGCAAATAAGTACAGAAGGTGCTGTTTTATCACCAATGGCGGCCTGTTCTACTGGCATTTGGGCGATCGCTCAAGCGGCTTTATTAATTCAAACTGGTCAATATCAGAGGGCGATCGCTGGGGCTGTGGAAGCACCAATTACACCCTTGACTATCTCCGGGTTTCAGCAAATGGGCGCTTTAGCCAAAACTGGGGCTTATCCCTTTGATTTGCACCGGGAAGGTTTGGTACTCGGTGAAGGTGCAGCAGTATTTGTTTTAGAATCAGCAACTTTAGCCCATCAACGTCAAGCTAAGATATATGGGGAAATTTTGGGTTTTGGCTTGACAAATGATGCTTATCATGGTAATAAATCAGACCCACAAGGAAAGAGTGCGATCGCTGCAATTAACCAATGTCTGGAACGTAGTAATTTAACACCGAAAGACATAGATTACATTCATGCCCATGGTACAGCTACTCAGCTAAATGATCAAATAGAAAGCATGATCATTCAGCATATATTTTCCAAAAATGTCGCAATTAGTTCCACTAAAGGTAGCACCGGTCATACACTAGGAGCATCAGCAGCTTTAGGTGTAGCTTTTTCGCTCATGGCCTTACAAAATCAAATATTACCGCCCTGTGTAGGATTACAACAACCGGAGTTTGAAGGGGACTTTATCACAGTTGCCAGGGAAAACAACCTTAAACATGTATTATGTCTTAGTTTTGGCTTTGGTGGACAAAATGCAGCGATCGCTTTGGGATAAAAGGTTCTAATCTACACAATATTGTACCAATAGAGCAAACTGTCTACTATTACCCGATCTAAAACTTACATCAGCGATAAAGTATACTCCAGACATCTGAAATTTAAACTTTAAAAAAATTACGAACCCATTATTTGCTTAATATTAAACTGACTGATTAATAATAACCCAAGTTGCTAGTTATTAATTTTTCGGGTATTTTGTAGTCTGTAGGATGCGTCAGACAGAATAATTTAGGCTGAAATCAATAATTTTAAGTTTCTGACGCACCTTATTTGATCTAACTGGCAACTTACGTTAGTAGCTAATTTAGTAAGAGGTAAATGGAACAATATTCAGGAATTACAATTCTAATTAAGTAGATAATACTAGCACTTTGTGAAAATAGAGTATTAAATCATCTATTACCAGGATAATTAACCATGAAAAAACTATTTCAGACATCATTGCCTTTACTTGCAATATCTTTAACCTTGTATTCCCCAATAGCATCAGTACAAGCCCAATCATACCCAACAAAAAACCCTTGGCAAATCAGCCAAACATTTAAGCCACCAATAGGAAGAAACGATCCCAACCCTGTTACTACTGGAGGGGCAACTCGTGGATCTTCCTGTCTCAAAGAGAATACGAAAATTATCCCCTTAGTACCTGTAAATAAATTAGGACTTTCCGTTAATTCCCATCCTACCTTTCATGTATATTTGCCTTCTTCCTCCGTTAAAACGGCCGAATTTGTAATTAGGAATGATGCAGATCCAGAGATATTTTATCAAACCACGGTAACATTACCTAATCAAGCAGGAATCGTCAGCTTGTCCCTTCCTACCGATTTACCTCCTCTGAAATTAGATACAACTTATCACTGGTTTTTTACCGTTGTTTGTGATAGTCAAGACTCTAGTAAAAACCCCTTTATAGAAGGTTGGGTACAACGCATTAAACCAGACTCTTCTTTATCTGCAACCATAGCTAAAGCAGACCTACGCAAACAGACAACTATCTATGCAGAAGCGGGAATTTGGTATGATGCTCTAACTAATTTAGTTCAACTACGCCGCACTGAACCGAATAATTTAAAACTCAAGATGAATTGGCAGCAACTTTTAGATTCAGTCGGATTAAATGACATTGTATCTGAGCCGTTGATTGATTTGCAATTAGTAAATAATTAGGGCTTGCTGTTCGCGTAGCGTGCCGTTAGGCATATAAAGCTAGAACTGAGATATATAAAGGGTTTGAAGGTAAAAAAGGTGAAACTTGTGCAAGGAATAAGCGTTGAAATTATCAAAACCCTATCACTTGACCAAATTCAAGACTATTCTTCTCTTCTTCTAATTCTTCCTCCTGACTCCTGACTCCTGACTCCTAGCCCTCACAGATAACTTTTTCAGCAAACCCTAATTAATCCATAACTTCATGATGTGGGAAACGCTAAAGAAAAAACTATGGCAATGGCGGGGTGTTTTAATTACTGTTCCTAGTGTAACATTAATTGTAATTATACTTCGCTTGACTGGATTGCTACAATCTTGGGAATTAACAGCCTTTGATAGGTTTATCTTGTTGCGTCCACAAGAACCGATTGATCACCGCATTATTATAGTGGAAATTAGAGAGGAGGATATTCGTCAACAAAAGCAATGGCCTATTTCTGACCGCATACTTGCGAGGTTATTAAACAATATCAAACAACAACAACCTAGAGGTATAGGACTAGATATTTATCGTGACTTACCTGTACCTCCAGGTGAACAAGAGTTAGCAAAAGTGTTTAAGTCTACTCCTAATTTAATTGGGATTCAAAAGGCATTTAAAAGTAATGATAGTTCGGTAATTGATCCCCCACGGCTATTGAAAGAACGCCAACAGGTGGGGGCAAATGATTTACCTCTAGATGGAGATGGAAAAATCCGTAGAGGATTGCTTTATCTATATTTAGAGAATGATGAAATTATAGAAAGCATGGATTTGAAATTGGCTTTGTTGTATTTAAAAGCTGAAGGAATTACAGAACAACCAGCAACAACAAATCCGAATTATTTACAATTAGGTCGGGGTGTTTTTCCTAAATTTGCAAACAATGATGGTGGTTATATTAATGCAAAGGCAGGAAGCTATCAAATATTATTAAATTATCGTGGACGGATAGATAGATTTGCGAAGGTTTCCCTCACAGATGTTTTAGAAAATAAAATTCCAGCTAACTTAATGCGGGATAAACTGGTGCTGATTGGTTCAACTGGGGAAAGTTTGAAGGATCTTTTGTATACTCCTTACACCAGTGGAGTGTTTTCAGCCCCGGAACGGATGCCAGGTGTGGTAATTCATGCCAATTTAATTAGTCAAATTATTAGTACAGCTTTAGATAATCGTCCAGGAATTGAATCTTGGTCTGAATTTTGGGAATGTTTATGGATATTTAGTTGGTCGATTTTAGGTGCTACTTGGAATTGGCAACAGCGCCAAAAAAACATTCCTTTTATTACTGGCGTTGTAATTCCAGGTAGTATCTTAATTGCTGTTTCTTTTGCAGCATTTATCGTTGGTTGGTGGATTCCTGTAGTACCAACATTATTGGCATTAAACGGATCAGCGATCGCTATTAACCAATTTGTCGCCCGTAGCGCTTCCCAAATGAAAAAAACCCTGGGACGTTATCTCACTGATGAAGTTGTTGCCAATTTAATCGAAAGCCCTTCTGGGTTGAAGTTAGGAGGAGAAAGAAGAAAAGTCACAATTTTAGTATCTGATATCAGAGGTTTTTCCAGTATTTCCGAAAGATTACCCCCAGAACAAGTGGTAACGCTGCTGAATTTTTATTTAGAAGCAATGACCGATGTAATTAATCACCATAAAGGCACGATTAATGAGTTTATGGGTGATGGGATTTTGGTGATGTTTGGTGCGCCTATTAGTCGAGAAGATGATTCTCAAAGAGCGATCGCTTGTGCTGTGGCTATGCAGTTGGCAATGCAGCAGGTAAATCAGAAAAATCGACAAATGAATTTACCAGTCCTAGAAATGGGAATTGGCATTAACACTGGGGAAGTAATAGCCGGAAATATTGGTTCTCAAAAACGCGCTCAATATACAGTGATTGGTAGTCATGTAAATTTAGCCGCTCGCATTGAATCTTATACTGTGGGAGGTCAGATTTTAATTTCCGAAAATTCTGCCCAAGATGCAAATCTGGATTTAAGAATTGATGGTAAATTAGAGATAGAACCCAAAGGCATAAAATCTCCCATTACTGTTTTTGATATTGGTGGTATTGGTGGCGAATATCAACTCTTTTTGCCTAAATATGAAGATAGTATGGTGACTCTCAATCAAGAATTACCTGTCGAATATGTTATTTTACAAGGTAAACAGGCAGACGGAACAATACTTATTGGTGCATTAGTCGGATTGTCAGAAAATGGTGGATTATTACGAACTACGGAAGCTTTAGAACTGTTGAGTAATCTTAAAGTCAGATTATTATTAGGAGAATTATTGCTAGAAGAAGCAAATATTTATGCTAAAGTAGTCAAAAAATCTGCTGATGATCAACATAATTTCTTAATTCGGTTTACAACTCTCCCACCCAAAGTAATTGCTTTATTTCATTCTTTGTGACTTGTGTAATCGTATAATCAAAATAATCTTTAGGACTTACGCATTAAGAAACTTCAGAGTAAAGTTAAAAGAGCGATCGCGGAGAACAAACAAGCCAAACACCAAAAATCAGCATGACAGATGACATTAAACGCTCTAAAGGAAAGTTTGATTACCTAGCAGAAACTAGGGACTGGTCATCAGCCGCAACTCAAGTTCCCATCACTACTATTGTTCCTATGCTTACCGCAATTAGCGATACCTTCGGTGAGCTTCGCTAACGCAACTGGCAACAATTCAAAAAACTAGAAGTTGATTTTGTTGATCAGTATGGTATAGACGTATGGGAAGAGGTTTTTAATTTCCGATTGAAGCCAGCACTAGATAAAATTTCTGATCGTTGGCTGTTAATTCAAAAATGCAGCACAGGTATTAAATCAGTCAAAACTGTAGCTTAGTTTAGCGATCGCAGAACTAAAGTTTTAATTCATACTTCTTCCCTCATACCTTCTTGGTAAGTCCTGATTTTCAAATTTTTCTTTGCGCCTCTGCGCCTCTGCGTGAGCTTTTCAAGAATATTTTGGCGACACCGAAGTATTTATGCAAGAAGTTATCTAGTTGAGATCGGTCAATACGGTTCAATTAAGCCCGAAACTCTTTTTTAAACAAACCACAGAGGCACAGAGGACACAGAGAAATCAGAAGAACAAATTTTTGACTCAACCTTTTGGAATCGCCTATTAGTGCGGTGCGTCAGATAAGACTTCTTGCAAAAGTCTTAATTTTCAAATTCTTCTTTATTTTTCACAAATTCAGGTAAAATTATCTAACAGTTAATTCAAGGGTGCAGAACTTTGTTAGCAGCTTTACTTTACGGCCAAGAAGACTTACGCCTAGAGGAAGTCGCTGATCCTACTCCAGGAGAAGGGGAAGTAGTGATTCAAGTCGGTGCGGCTACAACTTGCGGTACAGATTTGAAGGTTTGGCGGCGTGGTGGCCATGCTAAAATGCTGAAGTTGCCCACCCTATTTGGTCATGAAGCTGCGGGACGGATTGTAGCGGTTGGTGCAGGTGTAACTAATTGGCGTGTGGGCGATCGCATAGTGGCTAATAATTCTGCCCCCTGCATGAATTGTTTTTATTGTCAACGGCAAGAATACTCTTTATGTCCGAATTTAACCTGGAATAATGGCACATTTGCCGAATATCTGAAGATTCCCGCGGCTATTGTCCAGCGTAATATGTTACCAGTCCCCGATGAGTTGCCTTTTGAATTGGCAGCGATGACTGAACCTTTGGCTTGTGTGTTGCACGGGATCAGCCGTTCTGATGTCAAACCCCAAGACCGGGTGGTAGTGTTGGGAGATGGAGCAATTGGACTAATGTTTGTCGCAGTTTTAGCTGCAAATGCCCGTGTGTGGCTGTGGGGAGGGAATGACCAGCGTTTAGAAATTGGCAAAAAATTGGGTGCAGTGGGTACATTTAATTATCATCAAATTGCAGATATTCCGGGTGTGGTGCGGGAATTAACTCAAGGTATGGGTGCAGATGTGGTAATTGAAGCTACTGGTGTACCAAGTGTGTGGGAGACAGCGATCGCTTGCGCTCGTCCTGGTGCTACAGTCAACTTATTTGGTGGTTGTCCTAAAGATACCACTATTACTATTAATACAGAACAACTCCATTATAGTGAATTAACCTTAAAGGGAGTGTTTCACAATACTCCAAAATATGTAAAAGAGGCATTGTCTCTAATAGCTAGTAGAAAAATTCCCTTTGAGTTGCTAATTAGTGAAAAGCGTCCTTTACAAGATTTAGGACAGGTATTTGCTCAAATGAAAGCCCGTCAGGTTATCAAGGTGGCGATGATATCCAAGTATTAACAATTACCAACCATGTTAAATTGCTAAGAGACTTCTATAAAAAGCCTAAGTAGATGAACAGAAAAAATTAAATGTATGTGAAGAAAAGTAAAATCGCCCAAAACTCTCTTCCTGTTCCCTGTTCCCTGTTCCCAACGACAATTTTTAACGCCCACCTACTTAATTAAGGTTTTTCTAAATCTAAAAAGTTCGCTAAAAACATAAACAATTATTTTCAATTTTGCCCAAAAAATTTACAATATTTAAGCAGTTAGTG
This sequence comes from Cronbergia sp. UHCC 0137, assembly GCF_034932285.1. Taxonomy (NCBI): domain Bacteria; kingdom Bacillati; phylum Cyanobacteriota; class Cyanophyceae; order Nostocales; family Nostocaceae; genus Cronbergia; species Cronbergia sp. UHCC 0137. The sequence continues at coordinate 2,651 of NZ_JAYGHC010000091.1, read as the reverse complement.
AAGCTATAGTGTATTTAGACAGTGCTGCTACCTTTACCATACGTCAGGTTAAGTCTAGATTCAAAACAGCTTCAGAATTACTTTAGAGACATCACTAACTCGATGACAGGCAAAAACCCAAGGCATGAGGCATTTCTACGGCTAGTGTCTAATAATGGAGCAGCTTCTAGGTCAGAATTTCGCTACTCCCTACTTCCCAATAAAGAGATGGTCATAGGACGTGACCCTAGTTGTCAAGTTGTCTTGGATGCCATGATCTACCGGATGGTATCTCGTCGTCATGCGGTGGTTCGTCCCCTCTCTTTATCGACCGAAAACAAGTTCCATTGGGTAATTTGCGATTTAAATAGTGCCAATGGTACTTTTTTGAATGGAAAACGTTTGCAAGGTACTCAAGAACTACAATTTGGCGATCGCATCTCTCTCGGTGCTGATGGACCAGTCTTCATTTTTGAGTACCAATTACCCCCTCAACCCACGGTGATGACGGCTAACAAAGCTACAAATGCTACATCTGTATCATCCACCAACCAAGCCCATTTACAGCGAGATTCAGTTAGTTTCACCCAACTATTTCCGATTATTTCCACTGGTAAAGACCTAACTCGCAAAGCCTATCTTATCCCAGGAATATTGACGGTTATCTTTGTGGTGCTGATGTTTGGTACTGTCGGCCACCCCCAAGCTAATCAAGTTATTGTCGCTACTTACATTGCCTTTGCTGCCTATTACTTTGTTTACCAACTGTGCGGTAAAGCCAAGCCCTGGTGGATACTCATTGCTATGGCTTTGAGTACATCCCTGATTCTGATGAGTCCAGTATTAGATTTATTTATTTTTGTCTTTCGTGGGATCTTACCTGGTAGTTTACCCTCACCTCAAGAACCGATCACCTTCACTGAATTGCTAATACGGATGTTTTTTGGTGCTGGGTTAATGGAAGAATTACTCAAAGCCTTACCAATCTTAGCTGCATATTTTATCGGTAATTCTTTACCATCTCCTTGGCGAGAACGCATCGGGGTTTGGGAACCTTTAGATGGTATCCTTTTGGGAACTGCCTCGGCTGTGGGTTTTACTCTGCTGGAAACTTTGGGTCAGTATGTTCCCGTTGTCACCCAAAATGTCACTCTCCAAGAAGGGATAGGAACTGGTCAATTAATCGGGTTACAGCTATTAATTCCCCGAATTTTAGGCTCTGTTGCCGGACACATGGCTTATAGTGGCTATTTAGGCTATTTCATTGGGTTAGCTGTGATGAAGCCGATGATGAGTTGGCAAATTCTCTCTATTGGTTATTTTAGCGCCTCTGCCCTCCATGCTTTATGGAATGCCACGGGTTCAATCAATGCTGTGTTGTTGGTGGTCGTTGGGGTTTTATCCTATGCCTTTTTGATGGCAGCTATCCTCAAAGCTAGGGCGCTTTCACCAACGCGATCGCAAAATTTCGCTACCCGGTTTTTGGGTCCAAAATAGGGGTTGAGGAATCTCTAGCAATGAAAATATTTGTTGTAAAATTATGGGACGGTTTCGTAGTAAATCTGAACTATCGGAAAAAATCTGTGTTGTCTGTCAACGCCCTTTTAGTTGGCGAAAAAAATGGCAAGATTGCTGGGATGATGTAAAATACTGCTCGGAACGTTGCCGTCGTCGTCGTTCTGAGGCTAAAAATCAAACTGATCAAAATTAACATTACAAAAAATAAATGAAGTTACAGGTGCAACCTAAATTAATTATTCACGGAGGGGCTGGTAGTTCTCTTCACGGTAAAGGTGGATTGGAATCGGTACGGCGATCGCTCTATGATGTGATAGAGGAGGTCTATTCGCTGTTATCAAGTGGTGCAAGCGCATCCCAGGCAGTTGTACGGGGTTGTCAAATGTTGGAAGATAATCCCCGCTTTAATGCTGGTACGGGTTCGGTACTACAATCCGATGGTCAAATCCGCATGAGCGCTTCTTTGATGGATGGGGCAACAGGGCGGTTTAGTGGTGTAATTAATATTGCCAGGGTGAAAAACCCGATTGAACTGGCGCAATTTTTACAAACATCCCCAGATCGGGTACTATCTGATTACGGTGCGGCAGAGTTGGCGCGGGAGTTGCAAGTTCCTAGTTACAACGGTTTAACAGATTTGCGGCTGCAAGAGTGGATTCAAGAACGCCAAGATAACTTTAAAAGAACCATGGCCGGGGTTGTGGCTGAACCAGAATTAGAAAGTAATGCTGGAAGAGGTACAATTGGGGTAGTAGCCTTAGATGGTGATGGAAAGATAGCCGCAGGTACTTCCACTGGTGGTAAAGGCTTTGAGAGGATTGGCAGAGTTAGTGATTCTGCTATGCCTGCGGGTAATTATGCTACTGCTAATGCTGGTGTAAGTTGTACTGGCATTGGGGAAGATATAATTGATGAGTGTTTAGCACCGAAAATAGTAGTCCGTGTAACTGATGGAATGACCTTGAAAGAAGCAATGCAGCGATCATTTACAGAAGCGGATAAGAATCAGAGAGATTTGGGAGCGATCGCTCTTGATGCCACTGGGGTAATATCCTATGGTAAAACCAGCGAAATATTACTTGCTGCATACCACAACGGCGACACCATTGGCGATACTTTAGAATGGAATGATGACCAATTAATTGGTTATTGTT
>NZ_JAYGHC010000090.1:0-11711 GCF_034932285.1 Cronbergia sp. UHCC 0137 | reverse complement strand
ACGGCTTTAATCCAAAGAGTGAGTTGGTGGTTTAGAAAAATTGGTTTGGATTTTAAACCCTATGATTTACGTCATGGTTGGGCAATTCGAGCGCATATTTTGGGAGTTCCTATTAAGGCTGCGGCAGATAATTTGGGTCATAGTGTGCAAATTCATACGAAAACTTATCAACGTTGGTTTTCTTTGGATATGCGGAAGTTGGCAATTAATCAGGCTTTGAGTAAACGGAATGAGGTGGAGTTGATTAAGGATGAAAATACAGGGTTGAAAATGGAGAATGAAAAATTGAAGATTGAGGTAGAAAAGTTGAGAATGGAAATGGTTTATAAAAGGAGTTAATTTTAATAGCAATAAATAATGTAGAGTCCATCTAAGCAAATAACCAGAATGATTAATTAAAACACTTCACGCACCATAACACTATTTAAATGCTTCAATTTGATCCGAATAAACATTAATTAGCTTGTGATCAATGACTAACATTTCAATCTCTGTCCAAACTCTAGCTAGAAATGAGTGAAAATCACGTTTTGGCATATTCCCAAAACGTAGATGCACTATTTTAGGTGGAGAAGAATCAACCATCAACCGATCCGAAAAATCTGCATCTTTAGTAACAATCACCAATTCTTTTTCCTTTGCATACTCCCAGATTTGGCTATCACTTGGACTATTCCCTAAAATAGAAACATGAATGACGGGTAAAGATGGAGTAAATTGGATTTTAGTGGGAAGATTTTCATCAAATAAAAACCCATTCATGCAATTTTTCTCACTTCGTAATGATTCCCCATCAATTTTGCTGCGAATTGGATGCAAGCATAAATATCTTCTCGTTCTAAAGATGGGTATTCTTCTAGAACTTCCTCGATAGAATCACCTGCACCTAAAAATTCTATAATTGTTTGTACAGAAATTCGAGTGTTAGTAATAATCGGTCTGCCGTTGCAAATATCTGGATGAATAGTTATTCGCTTTTCCATAACAATTTTTTCTTTTTATAAACCTAGTGTTAAGTAGATAAGAATAATATTATTTTACATTATTGTTAGCAAATTGTCATTATTTTTGAATAAATTCCTGTATGATATCGTATAATTAGGTCATTAACAATAATCAAAATCTTTATGTAATTTAGAGATATTGAAACTCAGTGAATCAGGGATTTATCACAGTTTGGAAAGCAAGGGAAGTATAACAATATGGCATTAGTAACCCTAAAGCAAATAATTAAGCAGCTTGAAACACTTGAAATAGCAGAACTTCAGCAACTTAATCAGATGATTCAAAAATATCTTGCTGATAAAGAAGAAACTGCAAAACAAGCAGCATTTCACCAAGCGTTGATTGATTCTGGTTTGGTCAAGGAAATCAAGCATCCTACTTATGAACCAATCTCAGAAAGACAGCTAATTTATGTTGAAGGAAATCCTGTTTCTCAAACTATTATTGAGGAACGGCGTTAGATGGCAATTTATTTCATAGATAGTAGTGCATTAGTTAAGCGTTATGTCAGCGAAATTGGATCAGCATGGGTGTTAGCTTTATTTGATCCAAATCTAAAGAATGAGGTATTTATAGCAGCAATAACTGGTGTGGAAATTATTGCAGCTATTACCCGAAGATCCCGTGGTCGAAGTATTAGCATTGCAGATGCAACATTAATACGCAATCAGTTTAAACATGATCTACAAAAAAACTATCAAATTGTAGAAATTACGGAAAGTATAATTAATTCGGGAATGGCATTGTCGGAAACTTATGGATTGCGAGGTTATGATGCTATCCAATTAGCAGCCGGTCGCGCAGTTAATACTATTTGTATTGCTAATGGATTATCTCCTATTACTTTTGTGTCCGCAGATAAGGAATTGAATGCAGCAGTAGTAAGTGAAGGATTAATGATTGAAAATCCTAATAATTACCCATAGAAGAAATATTATTTTTATGCTGTGTGGTATAATTTAAAAGTTACAGTTAAGCAAGGAGTAGAAATTATGCAAATCATGATTGAAATTCCTGATCATCTTGCTAATCAATTACAACTACAACCGAATCAAATTTCCCAAAAGGTGTTGGAACTTATTGTAGCTGATAATTATCGTCAAGGTCTTATTGGAGCAGGAGAAGTTCACAAAATGTTAAATTTTTGTTCTCGATGGGAAACATATCAATTCCTCAAAGATCAAAAGGCTTACTTACCCTATACTGAAGAAGACTTAGAAGAAGATGTCCAAGCAATTGGTAATCTGTTAGGTACTAAATGATTATTGTTTCCGATACTTTTCCTATCAACTACCTCATTTTGATTGGTCATGAAGCTGATTGATTTGCCTAATGCTGTTCAAAGTCTTAAAAAAACATCTTTTTGGGCATCTGATAGTTTATTTCAAAAGTTGTTAGATAAGCATTGTTAAAATATATTTAGTTAAATGATAACATAATCAATTTGGGGGTGAAGTTATGGAAATTATGAAAATTACAACACATATTGGTAATGATGGTATTCTCAAAGTTGAACTTCCGGCTGAATTTGCCAATCAAGAATTAGAAATAGTGATTGTATTTCAACCTGTTATAGAAAAATCGTCACTATCAAGTAAACCTACCAATGCTCACACAAATAACCACAAAGGGGGTAATTTTTGCCTTTGATGCCATTAATACTCAGAAAGAACTTGTCAGTTGATTGTAGATAGCTTAAAATTTTTAAAGTAAGGCTGATTTGTGCAACTTTTGAGAATAGCTTGTGAATAACGGGTAAAGGATTTACTAATTATATTTACGGAGTGTAGCATCACCATGAAATTGGACTCATTCACCAAGACTGGATTAGGTGTAGCGATCGCATTAGGTACTACTGTTTCTTTACACCAACCCAGCTATGCCCAAACACGGGGATTTTATTGCGATCGCTCAACGGGTGTACCTGTAACAGTATACCAAAATTCTCAAGGCACTACTGAGCCTTGGATTAAGTGGACTTCCAATCATTTCCGCTACTCTGGTTACGATCCTGTAACGCGCTGTCAAGAGGTAAGTGGCAGATTAGAAACCTATCGCCGTAACAAACAGCTTAAACTCATCACCGTCGGGAAAATGAATGGACAAAATGTGGTTTGCACCGCTAGTCAAGTTAATGGACGTTGTGAAGGTTTAATATTTACCCTCAAACGCGGTCAAGATGCAGTAAAAACACTGACTAATCTCTTGGCATGGCGTGAAGGGCAAGCGGGTACACCATCCCTTAGTGAAAGTATACAACTTTATATAGATGTAAGTGGAAGGTTAGGAGAAGACACAGACGGCACTACACAACCTACCACACCTACCAATGTTCAGCCGACACCATCCCAACCCAGTGAAGGACGTAGTGGAGAGTTCAATTAAATGACCCCCTGTGGGTGGCATAAAGTGGCTAATTGGCTAGGACTGGGACTGATGAGTAGTTTAGCAGTTTCTCCCTTATATTTCCTTGATGGGCGCAATGCGATCGCTCAAACAGTCCCCTCCTACTTAACAGCCCAAACTGAGACGGGGAATATGCAAAAATTGGCACAAAAAACCACTGTGCGAATCATCATCCCTAATGCTTCTGGTTCTGGTGTAATTGTCCAGCGTCAAGGACAAATTTATACAGTTCTGACTAGCTGGCACGTTGTCGCTTCCAGTGATCAGCATACAATTATCACCCCAGATGGTCGGCGTTATACTCCCGTATCGCGCCAACTTAAACAACTTGGTAATACTGATTTAGCTATTACTCAGTTTCGTAGCAATTCTTCCTATCAAGTGGCAAGTATCAGTAATCAACCTGTATTACTAGGAGAACCCGTATTTGCGGCGGGTTTTCCTATGTATCAGGAACAGAGTTTGGCCACAACTTTTGACCAAGGTATTAGGGGATTTAGATTTACCAGTGGTAAAATTTCAGTGCTACCACCAAAATCTCTCGCTCAAGGTTATCGCTTAGGTTACACCAATAATATTGTTGTAGGCATGAGTGGTGGTCCGATTTTTAATGCTAGTGGTTTACTAATTGGCATTAATGGACGGGTAAAAAACCGTGATCCAGATTTTGGGGTGTATGCCTTTGAAGATGGTACAGAACCAGCACCAGAATTATTAGCACAAATAGTTAATTCTAGTTGGGGAATCCCCATAAGTAGCTATTTACAATTTCTGAACTTACCCCGATCCCAGCAACCCGTTTTATTACAAGGAACAACAGAAAACAATGTGCGGTTAAATCCCGTCATTCCTCTGTTACCAAAACCGAAAAAAGGGGAAGTTAGGTCTACTTTATCGGAGTAAATTTAGTAAGGGTGAAGTGATCGTAAGGGCGAAGCATTCGGACAGAAAATTAATGATTTTCCCAATAAGTTATCACCCGAATGCTGATGCTTCCAGCACGCTCCGCGAACACCCCTACAGGGATTTGTAAAAAATGTAATTTTCACTTTCAAGGAGTTGTTTATGAGTTTTGGTTTTTTTCGGTTTAATTATGTTCCTAGTTTGTTAACAGGAACAGCAGTAGTAGCAGCAATCGTAATTAGTCAACCGGCTTCTGCTAAAACTGCTAGAGAAGTGGCTAAAATTGCTGTACCAACAACTGTAAGAATTGACAGTTCTGCTGGTGCAAATGCTGGTGGTTCTGGGGTCATAATTGCCAAAAATGGAAATACTTACACGGTGTTAACTGCTAATCATGTAGTTGCCAGTCAAGCCCAAGAATACAATATTTATACCAGCAAAAAGAAAACTCATGCTGTTACTTCAGTGCAAAGTTTACAGAAAACTGAAACCAGTCCAGATTTAGCAATAGTTAAGTTTGAAAGTTCTGAAGAGTATTCTGTTGCACCAATTAGTAATTCTGATGATGCGGGAATTGGTACAGGTGTTTATATTTCTGGTTATCCGATGTCAATTGAAATCGAAGGTGAGCGAGAATATGCGTTTACAAATGGGCAAATTATAAATCGTCCTGACAGCAAGCCTAAAGGATACACCATGCGCTATGATGCTTTGACTCGAAGAGGTATGAGTGGTGGTCCAGTTTTTGATGTTAGCGGTCGTGTGGTGGGTATTCATGGTGAAGGTGATGTTGATGGGGAAATTAAAAACGAGTCAGCATCGGGAGGAAGTATCCGCAACAAAACTGGTTTTAATGCAGCAGTTCCTATTAATACTTTCAAAGAACTAATTTCTCAAGCTGGTGTGAAAGTTAGTTTTAAAGAAGATAATTCTGAAGTTGCAAATGTAGAAGCAACTCAACCCACAAAGGCTGAAGTGAAAAGTTGGGAACAGGAATTTGCGGCCGGGATAATTAAGAATTTGATTGAACAGAATATTCCTCGAGTTATTCCTCGTCTTCCTCGTATTCGATTTTAATTGGTAGGGCAATTACATTTACTATTTTGGTGTAATTGCCTTTATTAATTTCTTTATTTGTCTTAATAAGTATTAACTATTGTGAGGTAAATTATGCGTCGGATTCGTATTTTGGCTTTGGGAATTGCTAGTTTTGCTGTTGCTTTAATCGCTGCTTTTTTTACTTCGGGTACATGGTTGAATAGAGCGATCGCCTCTGCTATGTGTACCGTTTTCAGCTTCAATTCGGCTATGTGTACGGTAGATTTAGGGCGATCGTCTGAGCGAGTAGTTGCAGCAACTCCCCCGGCTGTAGAAAAGACGATTTTTGATGGTTTAGGGGATTTATTGGTACAGCGTTCAAGGGAATTTGATGATGATCAGCCAACTACTTCGCCATCTGGAAGTAATCCACAAGCACCATCGTTTCCGCAAGATCCTGGTCCGAATCAACCTCTGCGTCGCCCTGATTTTGATGATGATTCACCTACTACATCTTCTCCGACTATATCTAACAACACCAAATCAGATTTTACTTTAAGAAAAAAAACATTTAGAGGATGTGAATTTATTTTAAACACAGCACAACAAAATCAGACTAATAAAAAATTATCACTTATCTCAGTAGAATATTTAGCCAATAATCAAAGTCCTTGTGGACAGTCATTCACTGTTAAATTTGCTCAGGATTTTAATAAAATTGAAATTGAATTTGCTAATGGAGAAAGAAGCATTTTAGAAAACTTAAATCGTAATGATGTAGTAAATTTTATATCTTTTGATTATCAAGGTAAAAGTTCGCGTACAGAAATAAAGATACCAAATGAAATTCGAGAGATAATAAGCAGTATTGATCGCCATGATTATCTAGTATCCAAATCTAAAAGTGGAGCTAAAAATGGAGATAAAGCTTGCAAAGGAATGGAAGATTATTGCAAAGGAATGGATAAGGTTTCCACAAATTTAGGTATGCTTGAACTTGCAGTTGCATTCACTGGTCCAGGTGTAGTATTGGAAGGTTATTTAGCCATAATTGATTTAGTATTAAATTTTGGACAACTTCCATGTTTTGCTACTTTTGGTGGTGATCCACCACTTCCTTTTGGCGATCTTTTTAAAGTGTTGTCTAAAGCGAATAAAATTCCGGTAAATTTTGATAGCAAGAAAATTAGTCGTTTTGGCTCTAAGATGGTAACTGGAATGGGTAAGTTTATGGGAGATACCGTTGGCGACCCAGAACTAGGATCTTCTATAAGAACAATAACTGCTGGTATTGCTAATGGATTAAGAGGAAGAGAACTACAAGAGCTAATAGATGATCCTAAAACCTTTCAAAAATATTATGAGCAGTTTAATCCAAAAGAACAAAACCTTCGAGAACAGAATAGAGATTCACTAACAGAAAAATTTTTCAGAGATGCTGGTTTACCATTTTCTCCTCTTTGTCAAGATAAAAAAGATAGAGAACTTAAGGTTGCACCAGAATTACCATCAGCAACAAGAATTAAAATCTGTGCTGTTCCAAAAAAGTTCTGGCGGAGTCATAAGAGAAAAATTGCTACAGTCAATATGGAAGAGACAACTTGTATTGTTCCAGGTCCTGTAATGACTAAGCAAGGCGAAGTAGATGGACAGCAATGGGTAGGTGTATGTGAGCGCACAGGCAATAACACCTTTGGTCAGCCACCAACTAAAAAACCTCGCAGTCAACCAGAAGACCCTGCTCGTCGAAATCCTGTACCTAACTGTCCTGCAAATTGGGGAAAGTAATGGTAATCATACATTGGTGTTAATTGCACAACCAAAATTTTGTATTGTGAAAATAGCGATCGCATTTCCCCTACTTCCAATCAGGCGATCGCTTGAATTTCTATTGTGATATCAATGGAGGCGATCGCCATTTCCCCTAATTTCAATCAGGCGATCGCTTGAATTTCTATTGTGATATCAATGTATGCGATCGCCATTTCCCCTATTTTCAATCAGGCGATCGCTTGAATTTCTATTGTGATATCAATGGAGGCGATCGCCATTTGTCATAATTTTAATCAGGCGATCGCACCATATTATATGATCCTGTAGGGGTGAAGCATTCGCATGATAAAAATATGGAACAAATAGACAACATATATTGGCGAATGCTTCACCCTGTCCCACGATAAAAATATAGAACAAACAGATAACATATATTGGCGAATGCTTCACCCTGTCCCATAACCATGACGCTATTAACAGGAATTTAATTCATGCCCTATAATCCCGAAATTCACCACCGTCGTTCCATCCGATTAAAAGGATACGACTATTCTCAACAGGGAGCATATTTTCTCACCATTTGCACCCATCAACGTAATTGTTTATTTGGTGAAATTGTAGATGGTGAAATGAAATTAAATACAAATGGTGAGATAGCAAGGTATTCTTGGTTATCTATTCCTCGGCATTTTCAAAATGCAGAATTAGATGAATTTGTGATCATGCCCAATCATTTACATGGGATTATTATGATCGTTAAAAGTGAAGCAACTCAAGATTTTTCACAATCGGTTTCTGAGGTGGAGGGCGAAGCATTGGCAAATCAAGATTTTCAACGGAAACAAAATTTATCGAGCCAATGCTTCGCCCCTACAGGTGAAAAAATTAAAATTAATGGCACAACACCACAATCTTTGGGATCCATAATTCAAAATTATAAATCTGTTTCTACACGCCAAATTAATCGAATCAATAAAGCTAAAGGAAATGTAATTTGGCAACGTAATTATTATGAACGTGTTATCCGCAATGAGGAAGCATTAAATAATACTCGCCAGTACATTGTCAACAATCCGATAAATTGGGAAGAAGATGAGGAAAATACTAACAATCTTAATTAGCGATCGCCTATAATTATTAGTGAAGGAACAGCTTAGTGAGGACATTATGACAATCACAACATTGAAGAAATTAGACTTTGTAGAATTTCTACAACAACATCCCGATGATGGTATTTATGAATTAGTAAATGGAGAAATTGTTAAAGTGGAAGCAATTAGAGCGCACAAAAACGTAGCCAGATTTTTAATGTTTGGTTTTAATGACGAAATTCGACGTTTAGGACTTGATTATATTGTAGATAAAGATATAGTGATTAGAACCTTGAGCAATAAAGGAGATCAAAGAGGCAGAAATCCTGATGTGAGCGTAGTTAGCGCATCTTTATGGAATGCTAATGTTACAAGTTATGGTGCTGTAATTGAACCAATTCAATTAGCAGTAGAAGTGACATCAACGAATTGGGAAGATGACTATGTTGATAAATTAGAAGAATATGAAAAGCTAGGAATTAAAGAATATTGGATAGTCGATTATTTAGCGATAGCATCCAGGAGTTATTTAGGAAACCCTAAATTACCAACAGTATTTGTTTATGAATTAGTTGATAGTAAATATCAGCAAAAAGCATTTACAGGAACAGACAAAATTATTTCTCCTACCTTTCCCGAATTAAATATTACAGTTGAACAAGTAATTAACGCTAGTCAAATTTATAATTTATGATCTAAAGCACTCCTTATTTATCGTCTACAAAACCGAGATCACATATAACATTTCTAGCGAGTGCCTTTGAGTAATTTTTCTATAATCGAGTCATCATCGACAATATCAACTTCCTGGTTGTATTCAACTCTGCATCTTGCTTTCCGAAAATAGCCACTATAGGAAAATGATTTTTCTTGCTGCTTGTACAAATCTATCTGCTTTTTTATAATCTTGTCTACAACTTCGACAGCAAATTGATATGCTCCTTCTAATTTGTCTGAATTATTAATACTTGCCAAATCATTTTCTAAAAACTTGTAAACACCATAGGCTAATAATTCGGTAGCATGACTAATATATTCTCTTTGTTCTCGTTGAGCCTCTTTTTGACTTTGAACATAGCGATAAATATGATAAGCATAGATTAATTGTAGATATATAGGTGATTCTTTTTCACCATTAAATAATTTATGTAATGGATCTTTAGTATTATTTGTAGCATCAAAAATAGCTTCCATAACTTCATATACACTATTTTTAGCTGTTTCTGGCTGCTCGTAAAAAGTTGCATACCAAAATCGTAAAAGCGTATCGCTTTCAATCGTAGACTTTAGCTGCTTACTGGAATAACTTGAAAAAATTTCACCACGTTTTGTAATATAAGCAATTCCTTGATTGGCAAATATTTCTTTTACATACAAATTGAAGTCTTTATTACTAACTTTATCTTTATAAGAGATGGGAGTTTGAGTATTAGTAGCATCTGTAATTTTTTCGACTATTTCCGTATCACTTGTTTCGTACAAACGTATGTTTACAAAAACATTTTGAAGTCTATCAATTCCTTGATTTTTGTTTTCTTTGTATACTTCGTAAATAACACGAGTTGTTTGTAAACCATTGACAATTATAGGATTGTGGGTTGGTAATATGTATTTTCCACTTTGTAAGGTAGATGGAATTTCCATTTTTTCACAAATGATTGTCACTCCATTATTAAGCAGAGGGAAATAAATCGCTGAATCTGGATTAGTTAATGTTTCTCTCATCTTTTGATTTGGTCTAACTTTGAATCCTAAAAAAGAACGCAGATTATCAGAAAATAGAAATTCATAAGTATTATTAGCAGTTAATTCTTGTTCAATCAAATTACAAAGTTCATTAGCTTCAATCCGAAAGTTTGCGGCTCTCACGTTACCAACAGAGTATGTATATAAGCCTTGTCCTTGCCTATCAGAAGTTATGATGTTTGATGTTTGAGGATTAAAAATAAATTTTATATCTTTGCGTTTAGCTTGTGCTTTAATTAGCTGACTGATTTTTCCGTAAATTGCTTCTGCATCCCAAATTTCAAATTCGTCTGGTCTATGGTAGGCTAAATAGTTTTGATGATTTGCAGCATGATTAGGATTTTTATTAGAACCATTATAGACAAAGTAATATTTAATTTCGATAATAAAACCATCTTTTGATAGCTGCTGATATTCATTTATTTTAGGTTCAAGTAATTCTGAATGTGGCTTAGTTATTCCATAAATAAAAGAATCGTCTACGTCATGACGAAATTTATCAAGTTCGTTTGTTTTTAGACTTTGACTATTTTTACATTGAAATACCATTAGTGTATAGTAGCCGCCTTGTTCCACAAACACAGCCCCATCTATCCCACCATCTCTACCTTTGAGATCGGGCTTTTCCCTGATTTGAATGTCATCATATACTTCTTGAAATGGTCTCTCTGTAATCGTAGCCATTGATAAAATTTCAAAGGCTACATCTGGTTTTACAGTAAATTGCTCGGAAATTCTATTTAGATATCCCTGTATAAATAGTTGTCTATTATCCATGATTTTAATCTTAAATATTGGAGGCGACTCTATTATCCTAACTCACATTTGAGAGTAAGTTGATGAGAACTTCCGAAAAGTTCAGGATACACTATGTTGGCATTAGACATATTTTTTTTGGGGTTAAATATAAGCTAATAAGAAATTACAGCTTTTTGTTGACTTGAAGCGATCGCCACAAAAACCCAACATGAACACAAAGTTACTATTGGAATTAGAACAAATAAATCTGCGTTTAAAATCTGCAAAAACCAGAGTAACAATTCGAGAATCAAATGGATGTCTGCAATTACGAGCAACTTTACCCCTGAAACCAGGAGACGCAGATATCAAAAAAACAGGTAAAAAACAATATAACCTTAGTTTAAATATTCCTGCTAACTTACAGGGATTAAAAACTGCTGAAGAAGAAGCTTATGAACTAGGTAAGTTAATTGCGAGAAAAAGTTTTGTATGGAATGATAAATATTTAGGACATGAATCAATTAAAGAAGATTTACGAACCATTGGTGAACTATTAGAAAAATTTGAAGAAGAATATTTTAAAACCCATAAACGCACAACTAAAAGTGAACATACTTTTTTCTATTATTTTACCAGAATCAAGCGTTATACAAATACTGATGATTTAGCGACTGGGGAAAATTTAATTCACTCAATTGATAAAATAAATAAAGAATGGGCAAAATATAATGCAGTGAGGGCTATTTCTGTATTTTGTCAACTTTTCCAAATTGAGATTAATTTAACTAATTATTCTAAAATACCAGAAAGTAATTCTCGAAATGTTCCTACAGATAAGGAAATAATTACTGGATTTTACAAGTTTAATAAATATCTAAATAATAGAGGTAAGCAAGTTAATCAAGATGTCAAAGATAGCTGGCAACTTTGGCGTTGGACTTATGGAATGTTGGCGGTTTTTGGTTTACGTCCCAGGGAGCTTTTTGTTAATCCTCATATTGATTGGTG
>NZ_JAYGHC010000089.1:0-12017 GCF_034932285.1 Cronbergia sp. UHCC 0137 | reverse complement strand
CGGACAAGATAATCTAGGTTTTCATTTATCTGTGCTTACCAATATGGGGTTATTAACAGCAGTACGAAATACCAATTTATCACTGTGGATAGAAGCACTTGATCATGTAGTCAGAGAAAAACTAGCAAAAGTTAATGCTGAACCAGAAATAGCAGAAGCAATGTTAAATAGATTTAATCAGGCAATGTTAGACCTAGAGGCAGTGATAGATTATTTGCAAGAATAACGTACCTTTGGGATTTTCCGCTAAGAAAATATTGACAGTAGCAGATGGAACAACTTAGTTTATTTTCAGCCACCGAATACAAAAACTTAAACAATCAAAAACCAGTGATGGATGCTGAATTTTTACAGCAATGGAAATCACGGGTTTTGACTTATCAGCAGCGTATTAGAAACACTGAAGCACCACAGCAGGTAAGTTTGTTTGATCTTGCAGCATCTCATTGTGATCCTGAACGAATAGACCCATTTAAACTATATTTACAGTCAATGGCGTTTTATAGGATGCCCGATAATTATGGTCAAGCAGCCATATATTTTGTGATTGACTCTGATGCTGAAATATTGCTTTATATTGGGGAAACCAGCCAAAGTAACAAGCGGTGGAAAAATACCCACGACTGTAAAGAGTACATTGGTAGTTACCAAGAACTCAATCATCGCTATGAAATTAAAACGGCGGTTAATATCGGCTTTTGGTGGGATGCCCCAGTCGAAAGAAAACCCCGGCAAGCACTAGAACAAGCATTGATCCAAAAATGGAAATCTCCTTTTAACAAAGAAATGTGGGAACTGTGGGGACAACCGTTTAAATCTTGATCTTTTTGGGGGAAACTTTAGAGCGATAGCTACGCTTGCCGCCGGCATCGCATAGCTTTTGGTAAAAACTATTTAGATTCAGATGTAGGTAGAAAGTTGTTTAAAGTGGTTTGTAATTCTGTAAGGTTGCAAATAATGTCAGGGTTCATCTCTTTTTGTATAGCTTGCGCCCTGGCGTTAATACAAGTATTAATAATTTGAGAATAAGTTCTCATGTACTCGCGTTGTTTTTCACTATCTTGTCTGATTATCTCACGTTGTTTTTCACTATCTTGCCTGATTATCTCACGTTGTTTTTCACTATCTTGTCTGATTATCTCACGTTGTTTTTCACTATCTTGTCTAATTTTTTCCAGATCACGTTCATTAATACAAGGATTTGTGTTTAATGTAGTTACGATTTGAAAAATATCATTATTACCACTACTCAAGATATCTTGATTATTATTTTGTTGACGAGAATACCCACTAGAAATAGATAATCCACACTGACTACCACTGCTAAAAATAATATTTGATGTTTCAGCCAAGGCATTTTCAGAATATATAGTAATTACAGGTAGGAAGAATATCGAAACCTGTAATGTATAATGCCAATACCATTTGCTAGTCTTTATTTTAAAATTTATTTTTCTCAATGTTTTCATAATTAAGTGTGAAGATGATAATATTTAATTGAAGAACAAAAAATAAAACGCTATATGACTAATATCATTGACATCTTAAAACAGGCTACCGACGGATTGATGATGATGAGCGAGTCAGAATATCCTTTCAAAGTAATTTTCTGGGAAGAAAAAGAACCTTTAACAACTCAAAAAATCCTTCAATTAACAAATCATCCTCAAGAATCACCAATAGAAGAAGTTGAATTAGAATATTTCTTTAGAAATTGTGCTTTTGAGAAAGAATGGCACGATGAAATTCAAAAAGAAGAAGTTAAAAAATTTCAATTTCTTCTGGCAAGCCTTAACGATAACTTAAAAGAAATCAAGGTTTATAGAGTAGGTACAATCAGTATTGATGTTTATATCATTGGTAAAACTGTCAATGGAGATTTAGCAGGAGTTTCTACAACAGTTATTGAAACCTAATAATTTGTAAGCCTGTCCACAAATGTAGACAGGCTTTTTTATTTTTGGAACTATCGAGATTTACAAGGTATCAACTCGTGATTCAATCACGCTTTGAATGCTCGTTGAAACTTGTGATAGAAAATCGTAACCAGTCCTTGATTCGAGGCTATCTACAGAAACTCGGTAGTTTTTCCAGTTAGCATTTCTTACCCCTTGAGCATTCGGGATATCCACAGCTATAACTCTTGTGCTTGTGTTGACACCAGAAAGCCCAGTACCAGGTGTTACAACCACTATAATTTTCCATGTACGAGCAGGGACTGAAATTCTACCACTATCAATACTGGTTTTAAAACCAGCACTACCTGTACCTCCTGATCCATATCCACCAGATATGATGTACAGTTCTTTCCCTTGAGCTACTAGATCCCTTGTATAGCTTTCAAGTGAAGCCCAAACACCTTGATTGTTGTCAGGTGCTTGTGGGATCATATTGGTCATTAAGAAGGTACTAGAGTTGTCCGCAACCGTTTTAGTTCTATCTGCGCTAGGAGCCATGTGTCCTCTGTCAAAGCCAGATCCAGAATAACTTGTACCTGAAACACGATAGCAACCAGAAGGTAATGTGGTGTCACTACGGAAGTCGTCTTGTCTAAGTGTTGATCCTAACCAACTATTGTTTAGCTGCCATGATACCCAGTTTGGGCGACCTGCTGCACAATTATACCCAACCGCATACTGTGATTTATTTAATAATAAATTGTTTGTGCTAGTACCTGCATTACTGGGGTTGCCCATTGTTAAATGAACATTTCCACTACTGCCACTGCCGCCACTGGAAGTAGTATAATCAGTGATGGTGATGTCATCTATATTTAGTCTGTTAGCACTTCCATCAGTCTTACTGATTTGGCAACGAACTGTACCGGAAATGTTAGGTGTGAAAGTTGCTTCAGAAAGCGTTGTAGAACTGGTAGTGACTGTACCCCCTACAGTTAACCAACTACTACCGCTATTGGTTGAACACCGCAAATTCCATGTGCTGTTACCATCAGAACCGTATTTAGCGTGCTTAATAGTAATTGTGCCAGCACCAGTTCGATTGAACATCATGCTTACTGTGCCACTATTTGTGATGCGAACAGATTTACTACCGTTTTTCCGATCGCTGGAGGAAGTACCAATCAAGGCATCATTTAAGTTCCATGTTCCAGTGCCGAGAGAAACATCTGCTGCTGCATAGCTAGTTTTAGAGCCACTTTCAAAACTTTCAATAATTGTTGCCGCTTTTGCACTAAGTAGACTATTGAAAGTTCCTAGTAGAATTATCAATGCTCCCAACGAACTGTTCCGACAAATTTTCTGTGGATAAGTCAGTGTCATTTCTATAATTTCCTTTTGCTTTTTGAGTATTTATTAAGTTGTAGGCACTTTGCGATTTACTTAATTAATATTTCAAATGTTACAAAAATATCGTAATCTGTAAATGAATTTACGCAGGTTAAATTTTTGTTAGTATTAAGTTAAACTTTGTTGATATTGAAACTAGGGTTTTTAATCCTCTTGTGCCACTCTCCGAAAACATTTGCCATTTCTGAATCCTACAGCTTTTATCTACCAAGCGATCGCACTATGGAACTTGGGTAGTGGTAAAGGTGTAGTGGTAAAGGTGTAGTGATATGGTTATGAGATACCAAGAGTTTTAGTCCTAAAAATCACTACTTCTACACCACTATCGTTAAATGTATTGGAGAGTTGGTTTCAAGGCTGAAATTCAGCAATTTTTTTTAATTCTAAATATTCTGCTGGAAATTCTTCAAATAAAGGAACACCAATTTTTTCTGAAATATTTACAACTTTATAATATTTCTCAAGAGCTAAATCTAAACGTTTCAGCCTCAAATAAAGTACAGCAAAATCCTCATAAACTAATTGTTCACCATATGGTTTCTTCAAATCTTCAAAAATTTTAATAGCTTTTTTCAACACATCTTCGGCTTCCTCATACCGTTTGATTATTGTATAAATTCTTCCTATGTTACGATTATTCCATCCTTCACCGGCACGATTTCCTATCTCTTGAGCAATTTTTAATCCATCTTGGTTAGCTTTAATAGCTTCATCATAATTTCCCAAAGCAACGTAGATATGTCCTGTGTTAGTTAAAGTAATTCCTTCCCAATGGCGATCCTTGGTTTTGCGTGCGAGAGCTAAACTTTGTTGATAATAGTCGAGAGCTTTCTCAAATTCACATTTTTTAGTATAGACAAGACCTAGTTGTGATAAAACTTGTATTCTTAGTTTTTCATCATTAAGCTCAGATAGAATAGCTAAACTATGTTCATAGTACCTAATTGCTTGCTCATATTCAGTTTTTATACGAGAAATCGAAGCAAGTGTAAATAGTGCTTGAGCTTCTTCATATTTACAGTCATCAACTAAATGAGCATTATTTATAACTTTCTGACTGTATTCAATTGTCATCCTATACTCACTAATATTGAAGTAAGCAAGGGCAATTAAATTTAAGACTTTTATTTCTTCTTTAGTAGCCAAATTATTTAAAAGCTTAGAACACAATTTGATAATTTCATGGTAATACCCCCACATCCCTAAACTTGATTGTAGGTGATATTTTTCAGAAAATAAAATTTCATTAGCTGCTTCCCATTGTTCTATCTCACAAAAGTGATAAAAGGCTTCGATATAACCACGCACCTTTTCCAAGTTGTCTACATTTGAATCGGGTTTGTAGGCAGTCAACCATAGATTAGCGGCTTTACGTTCAGCAACTTCCCATGTAGGGCGGTCTGATATTAAATGATCGTAACCAACAGCACGGATCAAGTTGTGTATACGGATGAGAAATTGTCCTTGATGGATACCCTCACGTTCTATCAAGCCGCGATCTCCTAACATCTGATAGGCTTCTTGCTGTTGTATGGGAGAGCGATCCTCAATCATTGCAAGCCAAAAAGTTTCAGGAACAGGGCGGCGGTAAACAGAACTACGATAGAGAAGGTCGAGCGCATTTGTAGGCAACTTTCTGAGTGAGGTTTCAATTCGTTTGCGGACTTGTCTTTGTAATTCTTGGTTATAGAGTGCAGGATTCACCCGTTCTATTTCCAGTTCTCGTACAACTCTCTCAAATTCTTTGCTATAGCGTTGCCAATAGCTCTCCACATTTCCATTAAACGGATCTGTCAGAATCTCTTTTGCAATCACCTGTAAAACTAACGGATGTCCTTCGTAAATCTGTCCTATGCGATTTAAGATTAGCTGACTTGAAGCATCAATAGTGATGCCATTCTTGCTGAATAAATCTAAATGCTCATTATGCCGTGAATCTACAGATAGACCCCCCAACTTTTGTTCTTTCCAAAAATTGTATTCTTCAAACTCAGCCATTGCAGTTGGTAGTGCTTGAGATGTCAGAATCAAACGACTGAGGAATTCCGTTTCGGTTAAACAATGCTGAAGAAATCTTAGCCAGTAAGGATCAGAAAATTCGGTTGGCTGTTTAGGATTGAGTAAGTATTCGAGAGCATCTATTTGTATCCAATAGCGATGCAATTGGAGTTTGCGAACAAGTCGTTCCATTAAACGCTTAGGGTCGTTACGTTCCTGTGAATTAAGCTCTTTCTCTCCTAGTTTAACTAATAAATAATTTGCAGTTGTAGTAAAGTCTGGGCTTTGCTCCTCCAATTTCAGATTAATCCATTGAAATGATGGGTCGTTATCCCAAGCTTTGCTTGCTAAACATTGACCTAAAGTGGTTTTTCCAATCCCAGAAATGCCACTGATACACAGCAAGCGAATTTGCCCTTGCAAATCTGTAAGAAGCGTCTTAATGATCAACTTGCGCCCCACCCAATTTTGCGGCTTATAAACAGAAAGGGCAGGAGGAGTAGGAGACATTGACGATGTAAAATCAGCGATCACTTGCTGATTCTCAATTCCATCTGTCTTCTCTTGCCTTTGCTGCCATTCAATAAATTTATTGTCCCACAACCATCTAAAAGCTTGCTCCCAAGGACTTTTACCTTTCCTCTGTCTCCCTCGCTTCGATTTTTCAATCTGGCAGCCGTTGTTCTCTAATATTTGACAAATTTTTGTTAACTCATCTTGCAATTTTTGTGCCTTATATTCAATGTCTCTGTTCCACCAGCTAATCTCTTTTACCAATGAAGAATTGTCTTTATAGCGATTTGTTTTATCAAAACGATATAAAAACACAGTCAAGGTATCACCTCCGAAATTGAACTGTCTTGCCATTGCTTCTAAGAACTGGCGTTCATGTTCTGAGAGATTATGTGAGTAATTCATTTAATCGAACCTATAACCGATTTACTGCTTCTATATAATTCTATTTTTTACCAATTTTCTTTCTATTTAGCAATTCCTAAACTAAAAATCATCAAACAAATTGATAGGAGTTGCTAATGAATCGCCGACAGATAGTAAACCGCCGTCCGAATGGCAGAAGAAAATCTTTTCTTTGGAGAATCAGGCAGCTATGCCGATTTTGGCAGCCAATTGCAGTATTTGTATTTACTGTACTAGGTTTTATACTCAAATTCTGGCAACCAATTTTGCAAGCGATCGCACAGATAGTTGAGTGGGCATCCCATTTTTTGAATGATTGATACCCAAGAACGATGGTTTTATGCCGTCATATCTAACAGTCGTTTTGACCAAATCCCTGACAATTATTGTCAGGGGTTTATTTATTATCAGATCGCTCTCTCAAATTCCATAGATGATCGCCCTCATCATTAGTATAATCCCCCACTCAAAACAGACTCAACTGCTTTCCCACATCACCTTGAGGTTCAACAACCGAAAGTAACGCATCTCGTTTTTTAGCGATCAACTCCAAATAATACCCACTAGAATAGGTTTCTGAATTAGTCAATCCCTTAAATACCTGGTAGTCATTTTGACTTTGCTAATTTTCCCACACCTTTATAAACTCTTCCCATTCTTCCTCTGTCTCTGGTGCTTTATTTTTAGTTAGTCCCACGATGCGGGTTAATTTCCGTGCTTCCTGTTGAGTTTCACCCAGTTCAATTAATTGCAGTTCTAAATTAGGATCATAACCCTGTGCTGCTAATTGGGCATATTCCGTATCTGTCATATTGAGGTTATGTACCATGGTTTCCCCTAAGAATTTGGTGTAGGATTCAGTATCAAATCAATTCTGCTATTAGACTGCGCCAATGCTATGCTTTAACTGAAACCTTTGTTAGTGCATTTTCTAGGCGATTGGTAAATTCTGATGAACGATGACAGGTAATAATTAGTTGATCAATAGCCCTAGTCATTGCCACATACATTAACCGCGCCTCTTCTGCTAATTCTTGGTTTTCATTGGGCATATAACCAACACCAGGAATACACACTATGGGAAACTCTAAACCCTTACTTGAGTGCATCGTTATAAGTTTTATACTTTCTTTATCAGGGTTATAATTACGACTGTCATTGTTTTCATTAACCCACTCAATGGGAATTTGCATTTGTCGGAAGTCTTGGGATATGCGATCGCCCATAAAATAACTACGATAAATAATGGCGATATCGTTCCAGGGTGTACCACGTTCATATAGTTGTTGTACTCGTTGGGCTAGATAATCTACCTCATGTTTAAAACTGGGAAGTTTGATTAAATCTGGCATTGTTCCCTGACGGCCTGCACTGGTAGGTTGCACCAATACTACTTGATCATCATCCCCGGTGGTGGGTGTCATCACTTCCTTAGCAAATTCGTAGGCTACCCCCAAAACCTGTTCCGTATTGCGGTAATTGAGTTTCAAAATGGTGGTGCGTCCCTGTGCTTGGATACCAACACTCTTAAAACTAAATTTCTTAGAGCGTTTTTCACCGTAGAGATTTTGAGCATCGTCATACAGAACAAGTAAAGAATTAGTTTCAGGATTGACCATTTGGGCAATTAATTTAAGCCACTCTGCTTTAAAGTCGTGACCTTCATCTAGCATCACCGCCCCATAAGTGCCAGTAGGTATTGATTTAGCATCAACGGATTTAATTACTCGGTTTACCAGTTCTTCTATATAAACTTCACCTTGATATTCTTGAGGATCAGGTTTGGGAATGTTGTATTTCTTTAATAGATCCATACACCAGCCATGAAAATGTCGGACTTTGACACGACTGATTTTGTTGGGGTCTTGAATCATTTGCCGAAGTTTGGCAGCAAGGGAGACGTTAAAGCACAATATCAAAATGGGTTTATTGCTGAGTTTTGTAAGGTATTGACAACGATAACTTAAAATCATGGTTTTACCAGAACCAGCGACACCGTGAATTATCCGATGTCCGTCACCCAAACTGCGGGCTAATTGTTCCTGTTGTAAGTCCATAATCTTGATAACGTCCGGGATTTGCAACTTTGGTGATTCTTCGGTGTTACTATCTTGATCAAATAAAGATAATTGTTTACTAATCTGTAATTCAGGAAAAATATGCCAACGGATTCTATCTATTTGATGGCTGATGAGTGTCTTACCAAACTGATATGCTGATAAATTCCAAATTCTCTGTTGAAATTCCCCGGCATCTGTGCTTGGTAGCATTTCATCTTTGCATATAATTAAATGTTCCTCAAAAACTGCGGTGAGTTCGCTATTATTTAAGTCGTTTCTGGTGATGTTAGTTAGAACCACACCATAACCATAGGGAATAATTAATTTACCTTGATAATCTCCTTCTTGCTGCACCAGTGCGGGGTCTTTTTCTAGCATTTTGTTGACTGCTAGGGTGTAATCTCTGGCCTGTTGTAATGGGTGCTTGACTTCCTTGATTCCATTATCAGCAATTATGGTAAATGTGGAAGGATTAACAGTTTGAATGGTGTCCTGTTTCCAATCTTTGACTTCGAGAATAAATAAACCCCGACTGGGATGTAAAACAATGAAATCCGGGTGTAATTGCTTTTTACCAATTGGTACGTCATACCATAGCAGGTAATCATCATCTAGTTTTTCCTCCATGCGCTGCGCTAACCTCCTCTCGCCGGGGGTCATTCTCATTGAACAGCTATTAAATGAGGGAATCAGTGTGGCCATAACTATTTGGGGGTTTTTCTAAGAATTTTGGCGTGTTTTGGGAATTGCGATTGGTTACAGTATTGCGAAGGCGATGCCTGCGGCGTACCTCTTTGAGGAAGCAAGCTACGCGGTAGCGTCTCGTAGAGAGCGTAGCTATCGCTTTTATTATTGTTTCCTTCAAGAACGGAATGCAATACAACACCTAAAACTGTATTTGCTGAATTAATGGCATGGGTGTTACCTCTGATTTATGATTGTTGTTGAATAGTGATGAGCGATGTCTACGGACAGCAAAGCGATCGCGTTAGTTGATTTTAGGTATTGCTGATGTTAGTAATTCTGGTTTCCGTCAAAAATTGAGTGAAAAAACGTTGCAAAGTGCAGTACCGAAAGCGATCGCCTAAATATCCCCAAAATTAGGCTTAATAAAGTGCTACTGTACACCTACCGTTCTTCCTCCAGAACCAAAAATAATCTGACTTTCAGGCGTTTTGGGTTCCCAACCCACATCAAAACCCGCTTTCCAGGCAATTTCTCTAACTTGACGAAAAGTAGCAAAACTGTCGGGTCTGACCAAAAATGCCAAATAATCGTTCTGAGGTACAAGTTGAGATAAAGTCTTTCTATATTCAGAATCAACTTGACTTACCTCTGTAGCTGATTCTCCACTATTAACTGACTTAGGGTTATATTGCCACGAACCAGTATCTAAATCAACTAATTCAACTTCATAATTTTCTGTTTCTACACGAAAATCTTTTAACTGTTGTAATTGGTTTTCTACACAATTTTTATAATTCCTTAATTCATCAATATAACTATCAATAAATTCTGAAATATAACTAGGTTTAACACAAGTAGGTAAATTGCCAAAGAAATCTTTAATTTGTTGATTAGCTGATTTAGTATCCAAATAAATAACTCGATTACCACTAATTTCAAAAAAGTTTGGTTGTTTATCGGTTTCCTTTGCTAATGGAGTCCTGACTATTGTACTCGATTGCACAGCCACTAAAGTAATAAACAGACTAATAAACATTAAGACTCCAACAGTATTAGTTAAAATGTCTAAGAAAGAATCTAAATTTTGTTGAGGACGTTGAGATGTAAAATAACGTTTTCTTTTCATATTTATACCAATGTTATCTTCAGATATTTTCTTGAATTTTCAATTTCCATCCTTCGTCAATAGGTTCGTAACCAATATCAATTCCTTCAGATTCAATTAATGCTCTGATTATTTTAAAAACTTCTATTCCATCAGGGCGAATTGCTACGATTAGATATTGTTTATCCCGATTATTTTTCACTTCTTCTAATAAGGTTTGTAATGAAGAATAAGAACTATTGAGTTCATTTAATGCTACAAATTTCTCACTAGGATAGATAATAATACCATCATTACGGCATTCAATATAACGGGGTTGTTTACTCTGATTTTGTCCATTTTCAGTTTTAGCGACAATAGTAATTTGTCTTTGATTACTAAATGTTTGCGCCATTAATACAATAATCAGTAAAATTAGTACACCTATGGTACAAGCCAAAACTGATAAAAATGGGAACAGTTCAATTTCAGTGACAGAACGCTTAGTGATTCTTCTTGGCATAAATTTATAAATGCTTTTATTCAGATTCAACTAATGTAATCCGCCGGGGTTTATGCAAGTTTTCCAAAACAGGTTTTAATAATGCTAGATTGGTACGCACTTCTCCTAATACCTGTTCTAATTGTGCTGTTTTTTCTAATGTCTGTAAACTCCGTTCTAAACTATGCTGAAATTCGACAATTCTCGCTACCTGAACAGCGCAATTTTCCAAAGCTGCAATCCGACTATCTAAAGCTGTAGCTGCTTTTTGGAGTCCTTCAGAAATTTGTTCTGTATGTTCTGTGAAATTATGATTAACGCTTTGGTAATTATCTTGAATTGCCTGACTAATTTGTTGAATCTCTTGAATAATTTCTTGACTAGATTTTTCTTGTTGGGCTAATGTATCAACAAAAATTTCTCTATCCTTAACAGCCATTTGATTTATATAACTCATCTGCTGTATTAATTTGTTGGTTGTCCCTTGGATTTTTCCTACCTCAGTTAAAAACCCCTGAGCCAAAGCACCTGCGGCTTGTTTAGCATATTCCTGGGCAGGTTGAATCAATGCTTCTGGTGAAGGAAGATGTTTCTTAAATGCCTGGGATATAGCATCATCAACTAAGGCTTTATTTAAGTTCTCAGTTTCTTTGAGTAGGAAGTGGAATTAATGGAAACCCGGCGATCAAGCGCTGCTATTCCGTGGCCTTCGACAAGAGCAACGCTTCTTTAATAGGAAGTGGAATTAATGGAAACTAGCAAGGGCGCGACGGTTGTCTTCGCGGAGCTTAAAACGCTTCTTTAATAGGAAGTGGAATTAATGGAAACCTTTCCGGGTGCCGAGCGCCTTTTCGTTCGCCACAACAACGCTTCTTTAATAGGAAGTGGAATTAATGGAAACCTGATGCGCAGGTTCTGTTCCTCGACCAGGCTGCGCGGCAAACGCTTCTTTAATAGGAAGTGGAATTAATGGAAACTCTGTTCGTGCCGGCGATCCTGCTGTTGCCATTCCTGAACGCTTCTTTAATAGGAAGTGGAATTAATGGAAACGCCAATCAGGATCAAGGCCAGCGTTAGAAAAGCTTTAAAACGCTTCTTTAATAGGAAGTGGAATTAATGGAAACATTAACTTGATGCTTGATAGTGACTTACGGGAAATTGTAGAACGCTTCTTTAATAGGAAGTGGAATTAATGGAAACACTAATGATATTGATTGGGATGCTGTCGGTAGCCAAGAACGCTTCTTTAATAGGAAGTGGAATTAATGGAAACATTAGACAAGCAGCTAATCAACGGAAGCAGGAAGTTAACGCTTCTTTAATAGGAAGTGGAATTAATGGAAACTTTATCAGCACGGCAACCGATAAAGAAATAACTATTGAAAACGCTTCTTTAATAGGAAGTGGAATTAATGGAAACTGTAAGTGTCGGGGGGAGGAGTCGAACCGTCCTTAGACCC
>NZ_JAYGHC010000088.1:0-12190 GCF_034932285.1 Cronbergia sp. UHCC 0137 | reverse complement strand
ACTTTTTTCTTTAATATTTTATACTAATTTTTCTCTCTTGTCCTCAATTTATGCCCTTGCTGAGTATAGAATCCAAATTCAATTTTATCTTTGTCTGTTTACCTACATCTCATCCAACTCTTTATGAATGGTTGGCTTTTTTAGAGGCTAATGAAGAAGTCAAAACCTATCAACAGCGACATTGGAATGGGTGCTACTTTGAAATTCGCCACTATCGTTATCTCAATCAAGTGCCTCTACGTGACCAACAACCTGCCCTACTGGTCAATTGGTGTGAAGTTAGGATTTATCGTGAATCTGATAGTCTACTTCTTTATCACAATAGCTGGATTACTAACCATTACCTCGCTCCCCAACGAGTGATTTTGGTCTGTGCTGCTGGACGTAGCCGTTGGCGAACTGAAAATGAGAATCATAATGTTCTCAAAACTCGCGGTTATCATTTAGAACATAATTTTGGACATGGTAGCCAACATTTGGCTTCTTTTCTTTTGACTCTTAATGTTCTAGCTTTCTTATTTCATACTATTTTGCATCTAGTTGATGAACGCTATCAACGCGTTCGGTTTCAAAGAGGTACTCGTAAGGGCTTTTTTCAGGATGTTATTTGTCTGACTAAGTATCTGTTGTTTGACAACTGGTATCATCTGTTAAACTTTATGCTCGATGATTCTGTCCCTATTCCTTTAGTTAATTCTTCTTGATTTTGCATTGGGATATCATGAGCAATACCGTTTTTCTCTGTATCTCCTATTACTTTTTGAATTTGGAATTACTGGTAAGTCCTGAAGGAAAAGGAAGAATTACCAATTTGCGGTAAAATTGAAAGTCTGCCAATTTTTTCACTATACTTGCGGACAGGAGATGCTTCTATGGCGCGGATGTACTATGATGAAGATGCCAATTTAGACCTTTTAGCGGGAAAAACTATTGCTATTATTGGCTATGGTTCTCAAGGTCATGCCCATGCGCTAAATTTAAAAGACAGTGGGTTGAATGTAATTGTAGGGCTATATCCAGGTAGTAAGTCAACAGCAAAGGCCGAAGGGGCTGGGTTAACTGTCAAAAATGTGGCTGATGCTGCTAAAGCTGCTGACTTGATCATGATTTTGTTACCTGATGAAGTCCAAAAAACTATTTACAAAAACGAAATTGAACCAAATTTAGAAGCTGGAAATGTGTTAGCTTTTGCTCACGGTTTCAATATTCATTTTGGACAGGTTGTACCACCGGCAGATGTGGATGTGGTAATGGTAGCACCCAAAGGTCCTGGGCATTTAGTCAGACGGACTTATGAACAAGGACAAGGTGTACCTGCTTTATTTGCGGTATATCAAGATGCAACTGGACAAGCACGCGATCGCGCTATGGCTTATGCTAGAGGTATTGGTGGAACTCGTGCCGGTGTGCTAGAAACTTCCTTCCGTGAAGAAACAGAAACCGATTTGTTTGGTGAACAAGCTGTATTGTGCGGTGGTTTGAGTGCTTTAATTAAAGCTGGATTTGAAACTTTAGTGGAAGCAGGTTATCAACCAGAATTAGCTTATTTTGAATGTCTGCACGAAGTCAAATTAATTGTTGATTTGGTGGTTGAAGGTGGTTTAGCTAAAATGCGTGATAGCATTTCTAATACTGCTGAATATGGTGATTATACCCGTGGTCCCAGAATTGTCACGGACGCAACTAAAGCGGAAATGAAAAAGATTCTCAGCGAAATTCAATCTGGACAATTTGCGCGAGAATTTGTTCTGGAAAACCAAGCTGGTAAACCCGGATTTACTTCTATGCGTCGTCAAGAAGCTGAACATCCCATTGAGGAAGTTGGTAAAGATTTACGCGCTATGTTTAGCTGGTTGAAAAAAGCTTAAAGTTTAGAGACGTTCCATGGAACGTCTCTAGGAAAGATTAGGACTTACACAACTGGCACATTGGGATGGTGCGTCAGATATCAACAATCTGTTTATTTGCAGGATTTATACAGTCTGACGCACCCTACATCAGATTTTTAGATTTGAAAATCAGAAAAAATCATCTATATGCAAACCAATTTTATGAAGTTAAAAATATTTGCTATTTTATTGCTCAGTTTACCATATTCTCAGCAGGTACAGGCACAACAAAATAATCAACTATTACCCTTTTTTGATAACTTAAATAATCCTGGTTCTGTGCGTTTTCCTAAAGGACGGGTAGTGGATATAACTCCCCCAGCACCGCAGTTAAATTCTTTTGACCAAGCTGTACTGCAAACCTGCGGTTCTATGGGAACAAGAGTCACTACTAATAAATTTAAACAGTTGTTATCTTCTCATCCCAATGTTTTAGATAAAATTCAGAAAGCTAGTGGTGGTGAATTAAGTTCAGGACGCAATAGCAAAACCGAATTTCTTGAAGATTTGAGCAATATTTGGTTTAAACGTCGGGGATTTGAACACATTTTTTGTGGTGAAATAAAAGGGAATAATGGTATTGGTGGGTTACATTTTCACGGTCGATATTTGCAGTTACAAAATCAGGGAATTGCAGGAAGATTAGCTAATAATCAACAGAGGGAAGAAGTAATTCCAGGCGTTATTTATACTATGGGTGTGGTGATTAAGCAGGGAAACCGGACAATCAAACAGCCTATTAAAGGCTATAGTTATGTTAGTAATGCGGAGGAAATACTATTAGCGGGAACTAAGGCTTTTAAACGCCAAGGAAATCAAGAGGGAGCGTGTATTTATAGTTTAAAAGACCAGGAAACAGGCAAAATTATCCCCTCTGTTTTTGTGAGAAAAGAAAGAGCGATCGTTACTTTTTACCCTGATGCTACTCCCAAGGGAACAAGATGTAAAGATTAATCTATTTGTGGCAATAACTTAAAGATTGTGTTATGTAAAAGAATATCTGTATATAAAATCAGAAGGTTATCTTTGTTAACAACATTTACAGAACATTTAGATTTTTCTCAGACTGAGATAGAATCTTTGTTGCAACAACCCCTTGATGCAGTGCTTAATTCACCTGAATTAAAACAAGAATTAGGAAGTTTAGATATTAAGCTGCTGAGAGAAACTTTACCAACCGCAGGTGCAGTATTAGCGGAACATTTACCGCCTTTTTATGATTGGCTAAAAAACGAATTAGGCGTTAAGCGCGTTCCTGACAGTCCAGATCATACAACAAAATGGGTAGTTGATTTTCTACATAATCAAGAAAGTTTAAATCATTTAGTGGAGCTACATCGTCCAGTTCCCCGTCCAGCTTTAGAGGCTGCAATTCCCCGCTTAGTTGGACTATTTGATGGTGTTGAAGATAGCAAAGTCCGACAAGAATGGCAAAAGGCTGTTAGCGCACTTTGTTTAGTTTTAGCTGTGGATGCAAGTGAACAAGCGCGAGTAAGTTGACAAAGAAGGTAGGAGGGAAGAAGTATCAATTAAAACTTCAGTTCTGGGTCTAAAGCCCAGTTTAAAAGAGGGATTGTATCTCCTTCCTCCCAACAATTCTCATTTTGGAAAAAATAGAGTATGGGACTTAGGCATTATACAAAATGCAGATGATAGGTATGAACGAAATTGCCTAGTTTCAGGCTTTGGGAATCGTATATTAGTGCGGTGCGTCAGATAGAGAAAATCTGTTAGATGCTCAATTATCGGGTCTGATGAACCCTACAAGAGATTAATAGATTCTGTCAATGCGTAACTCCTAGAGTCTTAACCTCGATTATAGGATTCAACCTTTAATCTTGATTCTGATGATAACGCACTGGAAAAAAGAGCCGCACCTAAATAAAATCCTATACTAGGAACTAATTTACTCAACTCATAAACCCATCACTGTCCGATAAGAGGATTCAATTTGAGCTACAGTTGGAGATTTACGGGAGGTTTCCCATTCACTGCGGTCAAATAATTCTTGTCGCAATTGATCAAGATTGATCGTTGTAAAGTTCCCATTAGCAATAACTTGTTTACCATTCACCCAAGCACTATCTACAACATTGCTAGGACGACCTAAAACTAATAAACCAATGGGATCAGTCCGGGGAAGTAACGATAAATTATTTAAGTCGTAAAGCACTAAATCAGCTTGTTTCCCCATCGTTAAAGAACCCAATTGATCCCCTATATTTAATCCTTTCGCACCTCCTAAAGATGCCATAATTACAGATTCTTGGGGTGTAATCCAATGTTGATAATCGGTATCTGTGATATTA
The DNA here is from genome assembly GCF_034932285.1 of Cronbergia sp. UHCC 0137. NCBI lineage: Bacteria > Bacillati > Cyanobacteriota > Cyanophyceae > Nostocales > Nostocaceae > Cronbergia > Cronbergia sp. UHCC 0137. The sequence goes on along the minus strand of NZ_JAYGHC010000088.1, from coordinate 7,992 downwards.
TGTAAAATAGAACCAATTTTGATGGCTTCTAATAAATCTTGGGAATCATTACTTGATGCACCATCACAACCAAAACTAACATTAACCCCCGCTTGACGATATTTTAAAATCGGGGCAATACCACTACCTAAACGTAAATTACTTAAAGGATTGTGAACTACTGTAGATTGAGTTTCTGCTAAAATAGCAATATCAGCATCAGTTAACCAAACACAATGGGCTAAACTGGTCAGATGACTTAAATAACCAAGTCTATGCAAATGTTCAACAGCCGTACAACCATACTTTTCTTGAGCAAGTTTTTTCTGGGCTTTAGTTTCTAATAAATGGGAATGACGACAAAGATGATAGCGATCGCTCAACTCAATACAGCCAGTAAATAAAGCATCAGAACATAATTGAATCCCCGTTGGTGCAACTAAAATATTTACACCTTCCTCTGGTCGATGAAACTCTTGAACTGCTGCTTCAATAATTTCTAATGTTTGTAAAGTTGAACGAAAATAAGGTTCATGATTTATTTTTGATTCCCCCGACGGTATCCCCGCAGTCAAAGATTGATCTTGAATTAAAGGCGCGATAAAAGCCCGAATCCCCACTTCCCGATAAGCGCGAACGGCTGTAGCAATGGTTTCTAATTCTTGCCCAGGAATCAAAACTAAATGATCTACTACACTTGTTCCCCCAGAAAGTAAAGTTTCTACGGCTGTTCCCAAAGCACTCAAATAAACTTTCTCGGTATCTAAAGGCGCGAAATCATACAATTCCGCCAACCATAATTCTAAAGGTAACATTGACATAATCCCCCGTTGCCACATTTCTGAGGAGTGGGTGTGGGCGTTGACAAATCCCGGTAACAGCAGTTTATTTTGTCCATCAACTACCATACCAATTACATCTAAATTCGGGGAAATAGCGGCGATTTTACCGTTTATAACCTGCACATCTGTAGTTATGTAACGATCTGCAACAGCAATTAAAGCTTTTTGAATAGTAAAGTTCATGATTTTAACCTTGATTAAGCAAACGAACGTTTAGGGGAATTTCGCGCTACAAAGTAAACAATAACCTTGGGTGATCGAAATTATGAATTTGCCTGTGCGGACATTAGGAGTACAACCAAATGCGTGGAAAGTAAATCAAGCGATCGCTGATATTTCCCGTCCTCAAAAGACCCCACAACCCGCTATCTTATCAACAGAAACGAAAATTCTGCATTTAGATTTAGCCAAAGCTGCGATAATCGTCATTGATATGCAAAACGATTTCTGTCACCCTGACGGTTGGTTAGCGCATATTGGTGTAGATGTCACCCCAGCCCGTCAACCCATTGCACCTTTGCAAAAATTATTACCAGAATTGCGGACTGCTGATGTACCTGTAATTTGGCTAAATTGGGGAAATCGTCCCGACTTACTGAATATTAGTGCCGCTTTGTTACACGTTTATAATCCAACAGGGGAAGGAGTGGGTTTGGGCGATCGCTTACCGAGTAATGGTGCAAAGGTACTCATGGCAGGAAGTTGGGCGGCGGCTGTAGTAGACGAACTACAACAACTACCCGATGATATTTGCATCAATAAATATCGTATGAGTGGGTTTTGGGATACCCCTTTAGATAGTATTTTACGGAATCTCGGAAAGACTACATTATTTTTTACAGGCGTTAACGCTGACCAATGTGTTTTAACAACCCTATGTGATGCCAACTTTTTAGGATATGACTGCATTTTAGTCAAAGATTGCACCGCCACAACTTCACCCGAATATTGTTGGCTGGCAACATTATATAACATCAATCAGTGTTTCGGTTTCGTCACAGATTCAACAGCAATTTTTACAGCATTAAACGAGAACTAAGGAGGCAGGGGGCAGGGGGAAAAGAGAGGAATAATTTATCACCAATTACCAATCACCAATCACCAATCACCAATCACCAATCACCAATCACCAATCACCAATTACCAATTACCAATCACCAATCACCAATCACCAATTACCAATTACCAATCACCAATTAAAAATATGCAAGCTACTCGTTGTGTAATTCCCGTAGTTAAATCTCCCCAAGATTACCAAGCATATCGCATTAGTCCTTTAAGTTCTAATCGCTTGGCAATTATTTTTGATTCAAATAGTGCCAATGCTTCATTAACTTCTTGTGTAGAAATCTTTGACGTAGGTGGACAAACTCCCCCAAATCGTCATCAATGGGCATTAGAAATGTTTTTCGTTCTCAAAGGAGAAGGAATTGCAATATGTGACGGTAAAAGTGTGTCGATTAAACCTGGAGATAGCCTATTAGTACCGCCTACAGGCACACATTTAATTAAAAACACAGGTTCTACTCGTCTTTACACTCTGACAATCATGGTTCCCAATGAAGATTTTTCAGAATTAATTCGCAGTGGTATTCCTGTAGAATTAGATGCAGAAGATTTAGCAGTTTTAGGAAGATTCGATACCAAGTTTATGCGAGACTGCCCAAAATGAATCAATTGAACTATCTGTGTTTACCTGCGTACCCTTCTGGAAGCAAGCTACAGTTATTCTTAATATCTAAAGGAATAAAAATTCATGGTAACAACACCAGTTCGTCATCTAACATTAGAAGGATTTTTGCAATTACGAGAAACTAACCCGATAAGCAAATATATCAACGGAAAAATTATTCAAAAACCGATTCCACAGGGTAAACATATACTCAGCAAGGGGATAAGTTGAGGATAAAAAGACACCCTATCTCTTCCTTGATTTTTTCACTTCTTTTTGCCAACTCTTCTTGATTGTAAAAACCTACACCTCTCAGATCCCCAACCCAACCATCCCCTTGGTAAGGGGAGGGTGCGCGACAGCGCGGGTGAGGTGTGTTTGATGAGCTTGGGAATTGCTATAAATAAATTGCTGCTGATAGTGGTATATTATCAAGTGGGGAATAATTAAAATTTAATTATCCTTCAACAAAAACATAGTGGAACAAAAAATATTTTTATACTTCTTAGATACTAGAAAATATTAGGTATCAGATGTTAAGCCAAAGATTTCAGACTTTACCAAGTATTTTATTATTAGCGATCGCTCCGTTAATTAGTAGCAGCATTCCTGCTTTTGGTCAATCAGGTATTCCCCCTTGTCAACCTCCGAGTCCTGGGGAGTATCTTTTATTGGTAGTCAGTCCTACGGTGAATAATCAACAACAGTTGCGTAAAGCATTACCACCAGAGATTAAGACAGTTTCCTGTAAATATCTCAAGGACAAAACAGTAATGCGGATTGGCGGATTTAAAACTATTGATGATGCTAATCGCTGGGCAAGATATCTTAATAATATTGTTGGATTGCCTACTATCATTACCACACGACCCAAAACACCCACGGCAGCTACAACACCCAAAAAACCGACAACAACACCTAAAACACCCGTAGCAGCTACAACACCCAAAAAACCAGCAACACCCAAAACACCCGTAGCAGCTACAACACCCCAAGCCATCACCTATAACCCGAAAATTTTAGGAGATGGTTATGCAGTGCTGGTAGATTATTTCAACCGTCCAGAATTGGTGAATAATGTACAGAAAGCCGTGGGAGGTAATGTGGGTTTTGTTTCTTATGGACAACGCCCTTACTTATTAGCCGTTTATACTACCAACCAAAGAGAAGCCTACAACACATTAAAAAAACTGAATGAGGGTGGTTTTTTTGCCCTTTTAGCAGATGGTAGAAAAGTGATGTTGCTGCGTTCGGTTGTGAAATTGTAGCTAAACCAGTATGATAAAAGATTTTCAGGAGGAGCGGTAGTGAGCGTCCAAACTCTCTTTGAACAAGCCACAAACCCCCCAGAATCAAATTCTGTGTCATCTACGCCATATAATAGCGATCGCTTTAATGAAGCGGTCATGTCTACCTATAGTCGATTTCCCCTGGCCTTAGAAAGGGGGGCTGGATGCAGGGTTTGGGATACCCAGGGACGGGAATATTTAGACTTTGTGGCAGGAATTGCTACTTGTACGTTAGGACACGCCCACCCAGCGATGGTAGAAGCGGTAACACGCCAAATCCAAAAGCTGCATCATGTTTCTAATTTGTACTACATTCCTGAACAGGGAGAATTAGCCCAATGGATTGTGGATCATTCCTGTGCAGATCGAGTATTTTTCTGCAACTCAGGCGCGGAGGCTAACGAAGCAGCAATTAAGCTGGCGCGGAAATATGCCCACACTGTCCTGGAAATTGCCCACCCGATCATTTTAACTGCCCATGCTAGTTTTCACGGTCGGACTTTAGCTACCGTTACCGCAACTGGACAACCAAAGTATCAAAAGCACTTTGATCCATTAGTTCCTGGTTTCCACTATGTAAATTACAACGATATTAGGGCAGTGGAAGCGGCGGTTACTGAGTTAGATGAAGGTAATTATCGTGTAGGGGCAATTTTAATTGAACCATTGCAAGGGGAAGGTGGAGTTCGTCCTGGGGATATTGCCTATTTCCAGCGATTACGGGAGATTTGCAACGAAACCGGCATTTTATTGATTTTCGATGAAGTGCAGGTTGGCATGGGACGCAGTGGTAAATTATGGGGATATGAACATCTTGGTGTAGAACCGGATATCTTCACCAGTGCCAAAGGACTCGGTGGCGGTATCCCCATTGGTGCAATGATGAGTAAGAAATTCTGCGATATTTTCCAACCAGGAGAACACGCCAGTACCTTTGGGGGAAATCCCTTTGTCTGCGGTGTGGCGTTGAGTGTGTGTCAAACCTTAGAAAAAGAGAATATTTTAGAGAATGTAGTTGAACAGGGCGCGCATTTACGAGAGGGATTGAGAGCGATCGCGCTAAAATATCCTCAGCATATCTCAGAAGTGCGCGGTTGGGGTTTAATCAATGGATTGGAACTCAAAGCCGATATTCCCTTAACTGCGGCTGAAGTTGTTAAAGCTGCTATGGAAGAAGGTTTATTACTTGTTCCCGCAGGACCCAAAGTCGTCCGTTTTGTACCGCCTTTGATTGTCACACAAGCAGAAATTAATCAAGCATTGCAAGCTGTAGAAAAGGCATTAGCTAAACTTACAGCATAATTGATAATAATTCGTAATTCGTAATTTTAGGATTATCAATTACGAATTTTTTATCTTGATAAATTTAAACATATCAATTTGCAAGAAATTAGGAGTTACCCATTGACAGAATCTATTATGAATTTTATCTCTTGTAGGGTGCGTCAGAGCCGATAATTGAGCATCTAACAGACTTTCTCTATCTGACGCACCGCACTAATATAAGATTCCAAAAGCCTGAAACTAGGCTATTTCGTTTATACATATCATCTGCATTTTGTAAAGTTCCTGGAATAATACTTACTACAAATAAAAGAAAGAATTTTCAAAGATTACCAATATCATTCATTATCATATCTAAGGTTAACTATCATGAAATGCAATAAAATATTTAGATTAAGTTCACTCAGAACTTCTATTCATTTAGACGGTTGCAATGTTACACATTATCAAGAACTTCATGAATTTTCTTCTGAGGTAGAAGCAGAAGCTTTTTTTAATCAAAGTATTCAAGAATTACTCACACATGGTTGGTATGATATCGAATCTATTCCAGTAGAAGAAAATAACAAAGATTTTACTCCAGATGAATTGTATGGGATGTTCTTAGAATTAAAAAATCAAGTAGATGAATTTGCAAATACAATTATCAAACCTTCTATAGAAATTACTCCCTATTCAACAACAGAAACGACTTTATGGCAAAGTAAATTTGGTGGTTTCCCTTACCTTCCCAAAAATACGACCTATCCTGAAGCCCCAGACGGTACTCCCCTTCATCTTTTAGCACAAATCAACTTTTCAGAAACTCCTAATTTAGAAGATTTGCCAGAAAAAGGTATTCTTCAGTTTTATATTGAAGCCACAGGTCAAACAGCCTTTGGAATTGAAGAATATCCCCAATTAAAACAAACTACTTTTCGAGTTGTTTACTTTCCTGAACCAGATTTGAATATTGATAATCTCCTAGATAATTTTGATTTTTTGCCTCCAGGAATAGGTTTGCCATTAGTAGACTGTTTAGCCTTGAATTTCGCTATTAAATCAACTCCGATGAGTGCATCAGATTATCGGTTTAGAACCTTGGTTAAAAGCCATTTTCCCATCTTTCAACAAAGTGATCTAACTAAAGCAAAGGAAAATTCTTTAGAAGAACTTGTAGATGATTTTGTAAATGAGTATGAAGAAAAATATGAAGAATTACTAGCAGGACATCGTTTAGGAGGATATCCCGCATTTGTCCAAAATGATGATCGTGCAGATTTGCAAGAAGAGGAAGGTTACGATTTTCTGTTATTGCAAATGGACTCAGATGATAATTACTCGATTATGTGGGGAGATGCAGGAATTGGTAACTTTTTTATTCAACCTTCTGCACTTAAACAGTTGGATTTTTCTAAAGTTTTGTACACTTATGCTTGTTGTTGAAATTTGAGGAGAACAATTTATTTATGTCTGATAATAATACAGAAAGTTTCAAGAATTTGTTAATAATTCTGGGGATTATTTTTTTTATCATCTTGATTGCTATTGTCTTGATATTTTCTTTTTCGGATTTTGCGTTTTTATATCCTAAAGGTTTAAAAATAGAGCAGAGATTACAGTATGGTATTCCAGCCGTAACAACTACAGGAACAATTTTTGCTGGAATAGCAGTTTTTTTTAATGCTTACCAAGCGTCAAGAAGCGCGAATGCTGCTAATGAAAATGCTAAAGCTGCAAATAAAAATGCACAAGCAGCAGAAGATAAACAAATTACAGAACGCTTTTCTAAAGCAATTGAATTGCTTGGTAATCAACAGATTGAAGTAAAATTAGGTGGAATTTATGCCCTAGAACAAATTGCTAAAGATTCGCCGGAAAAATACCATTGGACAATTATGGAAGTCCTCACAGCTTTTGTGCGAGAAAATGCACCTTTAAAGAAAGAAGAGGAAGCAGAGAAAGAGGAAATACCAAAACTTCGGATAGATATTCAAGCAGCCCTTACCGTTATAGGACGACGTAATTGTGAAAATGAGCAGGAAAATCAAAGGCTTGATTTAAGCAAGATTGATATCAGGGGAGCAAATCTTTATAAAGCTAACCTAGAAGGAGCAAACTTCACTTTATCTAATTTGCAAGGAGTGAGCTTATTTGAAGCTGATTTGCAAAAGGCATTACTTTTTGGAATTAAACTGCAAAATGCATATCTCAATAATGCTAATTTCCAAGATGTAGATATTGCTAAAGCCAACTTACAAGAAGCAGACCTCTCAAATGCTAATCTACAAGGAGCAGACCTCAATAAAGCCAATTTGCAAGATGTAGTTCTTTATAGAGCTAATCTACAAGGAGCAAACCTCAATAAAGCCAATCTACAAGATGCATTCCTTGGGGAAGCTAATCTGCAAGAAGCAAACTTTAATCAAGCAAACTTAAAAGGTGCCAACCTCGAAAGATCCAAAAACATACAGAACCAGCAGATTATATTGGCAAATGGCGATGAATATACTATCCTGCCTGATTTTATTAATAAACCTATGAATTGGTAATAGTCAGAAAAATAAGACATTTTTGGTCATTATCAAATAGTCATAGAACCAAAAATCATTTACCAAAAATTAAATTTGCAGTTTTAATAGTGGGATCTAAATTATACTCTTGTTTCTCTCTTCTTCTGCGCCTCTGCGTCTCTGCGTGAGATAAAAAAGATGTAATTAATTTATCTAAAAATTTCTGTAAACAGACCTTATTAACCATCACTAACAATATAAAATAACCGTACCATCTACCAAATAACAAATGACCAAAAAACGCGAAAGAGCCGACCAAGACAGCCCATGGAAAGAAATATTAGAAGCATACTTTCCCCAAGCAATGCAATTTTTCTTCCCACGAACAGCCGCATTAATTGACTGGGAACGTCCCCACGAATTTCTAGATAGGG
>NZ_JAYGHC010000087.1:0-13402 GCF_034932285.1 Cronbergia sp. UHCC 0137 | reverse complement strand
GTCATATTTCATTTCTTTTTGGGGATTTTAGGTGGACACCAAAAAAGGTTTTTACTAGATACCCCAAGGGATTCGAGAATTGACCGCATCACATCTGTACAATACATCCAGTGTCCCAAATCAGCATACATTCGATCTGGGTTAAATTCCACATTGTAATGTAATACTTTGGGCAAATTTGAGAACTCGTCGGAAGATTGAGGAGAAAGCAGCAACAGTTGAAATGGTTTCCCCTGACATTTTTGTTCTAACTTACTAACTAAATCAATTACACCATTACGATCGCTCTTTCCTGTACGGATAAAAAGCACTTGATCACAGTGTTGCAGTGCATACCAAAACCGTTCCGAACGTGCGGAATAACGCACACGCATCCGTTCATGGACGGGGGACATATCATTAACGGGATCTTCTGTATCTTCGACTTCATGGGCAAAAGATAACCCAGACCATTTACTATGGTAGATTCTACCCGCATCTGCACTGTAATGGAGGAAAGCCGGATTCCACATATCCTCAAAACCGTGAGCGATCGCATCCGCAACATCCCCTATATTGGTGGTGCGCGTTAGATCAAAGGGAAAGGCTGGCCCATCATATTCCATTTTATATAACATCATTCTCACGGCACAGCGATCGCCCAAAGGTAGAATCGCTACCCGGCTAATATCTGTTAATTTGCAGATATATTGGAAAAACACTGCTGATTTGGGGGGAATTTTGACCCGACTTTCTAACCCATCTTCACCAATCATCATTGTCCGAAAAGCAGCATCGGGATCGAGGGGATCATGATATACTCCTGATGGCATGGCTTTTAAGGCGTTGCGGATCTCTGTCCACATTGGTTGAAGATTGTAATCATGATCCGATTCATTAATTACAATTAAACGACTCTCGCTTTCTTTCAAAATCCCCAAATTCCCATCATAAAATAACAGTTGTGAATTATGAGGAGAAAATAAACTGAAAGCAGATATATATTCTAAGTCTGCTCCAGGGGGAATATGTAATGTAGTGGTAATTGTCCGATTTTCAGCCAATTCTAAATAGGGAAGTGTGCCTTTTTGGGTATTCTTACTAATATAAATTCCCGGTATCAATTCTGTCTGATTTTGCAGAGCAGTTTGCAGTTCTTCCCAATAGGGAGCAATGCTATATTTGTATTTAGATGGGTTACTAATTCGTAATCGTTTATCTTCGACTTTAGCAGAGAGATGAAAACCTGAATTATCTAGAAAAATAGAAACTGGATTCTGCTGGAAACGTTGTTTTTCTTGAGCTAATTTATTTTGATCAATAGCAAACAAACTCAGATCAATTGCTTCATACATTAAATGATGACCGATTGTGTTTGGGTGAGCAGGATCGAAAGATATTCCCTCTTTCCAACGTCCCTGGCCATTATCCACTGCTGCTAACCAATCCAAAATCGGCACGTTCCAACTTAACATCCGGTTGTGGGTATCTTTCAACAACCAATAATGTTCACTAGAATATTCATTATGAGGGTAGACACCGCCTAAAATGGGGATAGCGCCCAATTCCCTGGTCATTTTTACAAGTTGCTGCAAACCACTTTCAAACCGTCGCTGTGCTGCTCTTCTTTCGTGAGGGGGACAATAAGCCAAACCTTCATTTCCCAGAGATAGGGCAATAATTACCACATCTGGTTTTTGTGGGGTGACAACGGCGGGAAATCGAGCGATCGTGTTGCCGACATTTGCTCCCAATTGTGACACATTAACGAGTTGGTGTCCATATTTTTGTTGCAAAGTCTCTCCTAATTCCCAAGCCCAACCCTTGAAAAACCAAGATTTATAACCTGATGCTACAGAACTACCAATAACGACTATTTTCAACCCGTCAAATTCTTGTTTTATTGATGTTTTGATAGGAGATTTTTCTATGTATGCAAATGGATAAGGTTGTAAATAACCAAATGCTCCATCATCAACAATTGTACCAGAATGATCATTTTTTTCCATGGGCAACCAACGATTTAAACCCAGAGCTTCCCATTCTGCATTAGCTGTTGAATCAACACGTACATATTTATATTCAATTTTTTCAATATCTGTGATGTCGATTTCTATTTCTGTCCACCATAAAGGATAGAGATTGGCATTTGTCCGCAGGGGAATAGATTTCGTGATATCCCACAATCCCAATTCGGGAGTAGAACCGACAAGTCCGATAGACTCACCCGTGTGAGTATGGGCAATAATCTGAAATTTATACATAGTTACCATGGCGATTTTGAAATACGGGTATTAATATAGCTGTCCTATTTCATTGATGACTCAAACCAGATTCCCCTACTGTAATGTTTATATCAAATCTATGGATTACTTGGGAAATGGACTTTTACAGAAAATCTAGTTATAGGAAAAGCTTACTTACAATATTCTCAATTTGTCTTTAAGCTTTGTCTAAGAATTTACTAAGTCTTAGATGTTGGGAAGCAGGGGGGAGAAATGAATCTTGTTACTAATTACCCATTAGACACCTTGTGAAAATCAAATACGCGTCACCTGAAGATCAATGAGGTACAGAATTTAAATTGAAACCTATACACAAAGCCAGTTTTTCTCCTGATTCCTGACTCCTGACTCCTGCTGTATTACGAATTTGTTGCCTTTTGAGAAAATGAGATGAGACAATCGCAATCATAGCGATCATGGCACAGAAGGAAAAAAGATGTCAGAAAATTTAAGAAGCAAAGTTGTCACCCAAGGCGTACAGCGATCGCCCAATCGGGCTATGCTAAGAGCAGTTGGTTTTAAAGACGAAGATTTTAATAAGGCCATTGTTGGTGTAGCTAATGGTTACAGCACCATTACTCCCTGTAATATGGGGATTAACAAACTGGCACAAAGGGCAGAACTGGGGATTAGAAACGCCGGCGCAATGCCCCAAATGTTTGGTACTATTACCATTAGTGATGGGATTTCCATGGGAACTGAGGGGATGAAATATTCCCTGGTGTCACGGGAAGTAATCGCTGATTCCATTGAAACTGCCTGTACTGGACAAAGTATGGATGGTGTGATCGCCATCGGTGGTTGTGATAAAAATATGCCAGGGGCAATGTTAGCGATCGCGCGGATGAATATTCCTGGTATCTTTGTTTATGGTGGCACAATCAAACCCGGACATTACAACGGTAAAGACTTAACTGTGGTCAGTTCCTTTGAAGCAGTTGGTCAATACAGTGCAGGTAAAATTGACGAAGCAGAACTATTAGCAGTAGAAAATAACGCTTGTCCTGGTGCTGGTTCTTGCGGGGGGATGTTCACAGCCAACACCATGTCTTCAGCCTTTGAAGCGATGGGGATGAGTTTACCCTATTCTTCCACCATGGCCGCAGAAGATGCCGAAAAAGCCGATAGTACAGAAAAATCTGCTCAAGTTTTAGTTGAAGCCATCCGTAAACAAATTTTACCACGGCAAATCATCACCCGGAAATCCATCGAGAATGCCATTTCTGTTATTATGGCCGTTGGTGGTTCGACTAATGCAGTGTTGCATTTTTTAGCGATCGCTAACGCCGCCGGTGTAGAATTAACCATAGACGACTTTGAAACCATCCGTGGACGTGTACCCGTTTTATGTGACTTAAAACCCAGTGGTAGATACGTGGCCACAGACCTACACAAAGTCGGTGGTATTCCCCAAGTCATGAAAATGCTCTTAGTCCATGACTTACTCCACGGTGATTGTTTAACCATCAGTGGTCAAACCGTTGCTGAAGTTTTAGCAGATATCCCAGACGAACCAAGCAGCAACCAAGACGTGATTCGTCCTTGGCATAATCCCATGTATGCTCAAGGTCATTTAGCCATCCTCAAGGGCAACCTAGCCACAGAAGGAGCCGTTGCTAAAATCACAGGGGTGAAAAAACCCATCATTACCGGACCCGCACGAGTATTTGAATCAGAGGAATCTTGTTTAGGAGCAATTTTAGCCAGCAAGATTCAAGCAGGTGATGTCATCGTTATCCGTTACGAAGGACCCAAAGGTGGACCCGGAATGAGAGAAATGCTTGCACCCACCTCAGCTATTATCGGTGCTGGTTTAGGTGATTCTGTCGGTTTAATTACCGACGGACGTTTTTCTGGTGGTACTTACGGGATGGTAGTTGGTCACGTAGCCCCAGAAGCAGCCGTAGGGGGGAATATTGCCTTAGTAGAAGAGGGCGACAGTATCACCATTGATGCCCAATCTCGTCTGCTACAACTGAACGTCTCTGACGCAGAATTAGCCCGTCGTCGTGCTAACTGGCAACCTCCCTCACCACGTTACACCAAAGGCGTGTTAGCGAAATATGCCAAATTGGTATCTTCTAGTAGTGTTGGCGCTGTCACAGATTTAAACCTGTAAAATAGTTAGGAGTGGTGTTAATTCCACATCCATCACTCCTAATTTTGTAAATCAACTTTAGCCGTAATTAATTGATGGAATTTGAATGGGATGAAGCCAAGCGTCTTACCAACATTAGCAAGCACGGCATTGATTTTATTGACATTGCGTCCGTGTTTAATGGAGATACAGTAACCGTTGAGGATAACCGCTATGACTATGGAGAACAGCGTTTTGTTACTTTCGGTTTATTACAAGGGCGCGTAATTGCTATTGTTATTACCAAACGAGGTAATTTTACACGTATTATTTCTGCACGAAAGGCAAACAAATATGAGCAACGAACCTATTTCGAGCAAGTCACAAACTGATTGGCAACGTTTAGATGCTATGACTGATGAAGACATTGATTTTTCAGACTGCCCTGAAATTACACCCGAATTATTTGCTAAAGCTGTGGTAAATAAGGGTTTACCAGATTCAAAAAACAAAGCGCAAGTTACATTACCCATTGATAGGGATGTATTGGAATGGTTTCAGTCTCAAGGACGAAGTTATCAAACTCAAATTAACGCCTTACTAAGAGCATATATGGAGACTCATCAGTAAAGTTTTTTCTATTATGATACAGCCAGTCATTGTCTGATAAAAAAGGCTTAAAGATTGATTATTCATATAATTTTTGATCGATATTCTGGGCTAAACTCCCATGTTCAACTGCACCAATAAAATCAGCTAATGGATCATTTATAAAGTCTTCATCCTTCCTTCGCTGAGAAGTAGATATTAAAACATGAAGAAACTGTAATACCTGACTAAGTTGTTCATCAGGAATTTGATTGATTTCTTCTAATACTGCTTGTCGAAGATTTGGAAGGGTACTCATAAAAGTAAACTAAAATTATTGATATTGCCTTCAATTATAACCCACATTGAGTTAAAGCTATATTTAGCTATTGCTTCCCAGATATTAATTTTTTGGCGGTAAATTTTAACGAGCTTAGTTTGATATTCATGAAATTAGGTTAAAATCCGAATATTGGCAATTTTAGGTATAAAAACTAGATTATGGCAAATGATGAGCATTTATCAAAGAAATGATATTATATACAGTATCAAGTCTTTTGAGAATGAGAACTACTTACAAATAGAAAATTGTGATCCAATACTACTCGGTTAAGCAAATTTGTGAACTGAAAACCACTGTAGAGACGTTCCATGGAACGTCTCTACCCTTCTTAACCGAGAAGTATTGGATTGGATGTTATAGATTTAATGTCTAAATATGAAATATCTTTGTTTGACGATAGTATGAGTTTAGAGGAATTTCAAGCAGAAGTAAATCAGGCAAAAATGATGTACTAACTAACGGCAAAGTTTGTATATGGTCTGATTTTAGGATGACGAAAACCAAGTACAATATCTGTAGCAGGAACACCGACTGCTAGGAAATCATTCGCAATACCTTCTTCTGTATCATCATATTGAATCCAAATTTTATGATCAATCAAATCTACATGAATTGGTGTGGTATGTAAATATTGATCCTCACTCCAACCAATATCTAAAACTAAATAACGTCCGTGTTCATCATCAAATAAAACTTCGGAGTTATAACCATCAGGTATAGAAGCGCGATATTCGGCTGTTTCTGTTAATATGCTTTTGATAATTTCTTGATATTTTAACTTAGTATCCATTGTACTATCTTATGATTCTCTTTTGGGTTTAGGTTTGAGGAAGTGATGGGGTATTGTTTGTAAGGAGCATTTCTTGAAATTCAGCTTTACGCGACCAGTATGCTACATTAGACACTTGTTCTAGAAAAGTAATATTTTCAAGTTTCCAAATGTCTATGGTATCGTCAAATAATGAAATAAATTTGTACTTTCTTTCTTGAAGGTAGCTAAGGTCTGACCAAACAGTAAAAACATTATCAGCCCTACTATTACCTGCTGTCACACTTGCTGTACTTAGTACATCAATCAATGATGTTTGTTGGCGATATTCGGTGCAAAAATCTACTTTTCGAGAACGCCCAGAACGTCCTTCAAATTTCTTATTTTGTTCAAAAGGTATTTGTTTCTCTGTTAAAAATTCTGCTACTTCTTCTATAATTGACTCAAAAGCTCTAGTTCTAAATGTAAACCAAATATCAGAAACTCTAAATGCTGCTTGCGATAAAGTTGTGACAGCAGAAGCTAAGTTTTCATTTTCTTGTATTCTAATTATTAACATTCCTTTATATCTTTCAACACCATGAGTTAATAGCGTATCTTGAATTAGAGTTTCTTGCTTTTCTGACCTTTTCTCAGATATAGTTTGCATCCGTAGCCAGCGTAAAGTTTCACCTAAATCTGTTAAGATATATTGTCCCTCTTTTTCCTTTAGATATATATCAATAACGTCACCGTCAGGATAAAGTAATGGGGTACGTATACGGATATAGTCGTTGACCGTTGAACAGGTAAACAACTCTCCAATCGTTCTGGCAATTTCTTGGCAAGGGGTTAACATTAGAGGAATAAATCTAACTGTAATGGCGGTGGATCTTGCATAATTCCATTATGCCTTATTCTCGATTCTAGACAAAACTGTTGCCATACTTTAACTGGATCGGTGACAGGAGCAGTTATATCCTCTGGAACATAAGCTTCTTTATCTCGATACGGCTCTCTCCAGCGATGCTTGTGTTTTTCTCCTACTAGGTTTCCATCAGGATTTTTATGATCTTGTCCTAAATCCAAAGCATATATTCTACCAGCAGTCCGATGGATGAGTGCGTAGGTCAGTTTTTCTGTTAGCGGGTTATAACTACCTTTGACAAAAATGGGATAACCAGGATTTGAGGTAAGCTCAACACGAAATTCTACAGCAGGAGAATGGTCTTCATCTTCAATCCATAAAATATTACCATCAATTTGTTTTGTCGGATCATTTATAAATTCCTCAAATTCTGCTTGAGTTAACATTCAGTAGCCAAAAAACACAACATAAATTATTGTGTCATAGAAAATACTTGAGAAATTTGGTTAATGCTAAATGCGATCGCTATTTTGATTAAACTTCATGAAATTAGGTTAAAATCCGAATATTGGCAATTTTAGGTATAAAAACTAGATTATGGCAAATGATGAGCATTTGGCAATACTGAAGCAAGGGGTAAGGACTTGGAATCGGTGGAGATATGAAAACTCCGAGAAAAAACCTGACCTGAGTGGGGCTGACCTGAGTAAAGCTTGCCTGAGACGGGCTGACCTGAGCGAGGCTAACCTGAGCGAGGCTAACCTGAGTTGGGCTGACCTGAGTTGGGCTGGCCTGAGTGAGGCTAACCTGAGAGGGGCTAACCTGAGTGAGGCTAACCTGAAACGGGCTAACTTGAGTGAGGCTAACCTGATTGGGGCTGATTTTCAAAATGCAACTTTAACAGCTTCTTCTATAAAAGATTGGCAAATTAATAGTGAAACAAACTTCGAGGAAGTAATTTGTGAATATGTTTATCTTGATAGTAAAGAAACAGAAAGACGACCTATCAATGGTAATTTTGCACCTGGAGAATTTGCCAGTTTATATAAAAAAATTATAGAAACTACAGATTTAATTTTACGCAAAACTCCCGAAAATGAGAATACTGTTGATAAGGCACAAAATATTGATGTAGATAATAATATCAATAACCAAGGCGTTCAATTTTATTCAAACTCAACAATTCACACTTGGGAAAGACTACGCTTTCGCTCAAAAACAGAAATCAAAATTGCTGAAGCATTAGACAGAACTGGAGTTTTATTTGTCCCCAACTCCTCAGCAAGACTGAACACAGCCACAGGTAGAGAAAATAAAGAAGCTGATTTTCTCATTTGTTATAACGGTAAATGGGGAGTTTTAGAAGTTGATGGACCACATCACACGGCAGAACGCAGAGTTGAAGAACAAGAAAGAGAACGCATTTTCAAGAAAAACGGTATTAAAGTAGTAGAAAGATTTGATGCTGGAAGATGTTATGACAAACCTGATGAAGTAGTGCAGGAATTTTTCAAAATGATAGATATTGGATATTCTTAAAATAAAGCACAGACCAACATCAAAATAAAATCAATCTTTAAATGATAAAATAAACTTCAAATTTTTCTAAATTTAGGAGTTACGCATTGACATAATTGATTAAATAAGCATTATCAATTCTATCTTTTGTAGGGTGTGGTTCGGCAAGCTCACCAACCACGTCAGACCCGATAATTGAGCATCTGACAAACTTCTTCTATCTGACGCACCGCACTAATATGGGATGACGAAAGCGTGAAACTAGGCAATTTCGTTCATACATATCATCTGCATTTTGTACAGTGCGTAAGTCCTAATTTATATGTATTAAACCTCTAGCATAATTGTTTTTATGGCAAGATTTTATATATTTTTGGTATTTTTTGCGATCGCTGCGCGTGCGGAATGTGAGTTAAAACATAACCTTGGAACTCTATGGCAAAGCAAAAATAAAACAAAACCCCGCAATCGGTTAAAATTACAGGGTTTTATTCTTTAATTTGGTGGCGGGAAGTGGATTTGAACCACTGACCTTCGGGTTATGAGCCCGACGAGCTACCAGGCTGCTCTATCCCGCGTCGCTTTGTTGTCTCTCGACTTCTTTAATATAACGCGAAGTCAAAAGTTTGTCAACTATAAAAGCGATAATTCTCCAATTACTTCTAAACGCTTGTATTTCCCTAAGTTCATAAACTTCTCAGATAGGCTCTGGGCAACGCTGGGAGTAATCCAGCCCATTTGTTGCAGTATGTGAATGGCTACGGCATATTTTGCTCGTTTTGCCCCATCCATGACTTTAATAGATAATCCCATGCCTTCGCCCAGCCTGCCGATGCACTGTACACCCTCTGCTCCAGATTTACTCACCAGTTCTCCTGGGGTGAGACGCATTAATTCGGTATCAAATTCTCCATCCCCAGCAACCATTGTGGGATGGTGATTCATGGCGCGGATGATCCGTTCCATATCTAAATTATTGCTGGAGGCTAACAGGGCATACAAAGATGCCATTTGACTGAGTTGCATCAGATAGGTGGGTGCGCCGCAGTCGTCATGAACGCTGATAAATTCCTCGGCTGGCATTCTTAACAATTCTGCCACTTTGCCTAACACCAACTGTTGAACCGGGTGTTTACGATCCAGGTAGTTGTTTAAAGGCCAATGGCGTTGCTGACATACAGCTAACATTCCGGCGTGTTTACCGGAGCAGTTATATTCTAGGGAACTGCTTTTGCCTTGGGGAATTGGGCATTGGAGAACTGTGGGGTCAAGATCAGCCCGCCAGAGGATGTTAAATACTTGCCTTACCTGTTCGATCTGGCCTTTGTGGGAACTGGTGATAATTGCTAAGTCGCGATCGCTTAAATCATATCTTTCCAGTGTGCCTGTGCTGGTGACAGCTAGTGCCTGAAATGGTTTGAGGGCTGAACGGACAAATGTTGCCGTTTCTGAGTTGCCAGCGACGGAAAGTACCCGTCCTCGTTCGTCACAAATAACAGCCTGGACTATGTGCCTAGACTCGATTATACCTTCCCGCAGTAACCTGACTTCGAGGGCTGGGGACTGAGTTCGTTTTCCCATTGTCATGGGTTAATATCTATCACTTTTTAATGAGTTTTTGATTTTTAGGATAGTATTGCAGGAAATTTGTGATTTTTCCCCTACTATTCACTGATTATTTAAAACAGCTTCCAAACTATCGTACCAAGAACATACATTCCCGCCAAGCCAGCAAAGGTAATTTGTAGGCGTTGGAATATGGGTTTGATGTCGTAGGTGACAATTAGGCGATCGCGTGCCATAATCTCTTGGGGTTTTGTCCAGGTTTGACCATCATACCAACCAGATTCTTCATAGAATACGGTGGGACTGTGAAGGCGATCGCGCACGTACCACCAACCCAGATATAACCGCACCAGTGCCAATATTACCCCCACACTAGCCCCCCCTGCTCCACAAAGAATAAACTGGGTGATCTGCTTTTGTGGAGGAAAGCTGGCCGCTGCCACAGGCCCAGCCAATAGCCACGACCAACTCCAAATCCAAAAGATTTTGGTCAGATAATTGCCCCAACTTGAGGTGCTATCACGAAATAGCCAAGAGGTTTTTAACTCTTCGTACTCATTTAGTGGTTGCTGTTCGGTAGGAACTGGGCAATTATCTAGGGAGTATTTCATCATTGTGGGTCTTCACCTTCCTCATCGGCATTTGGTAAAGCAATTCGTTCTCCATGTACCCAGAAGGCTTCTAAGTTATAAAACTCTCGTTCTTTGGGCATCATGATATGCACGATCACATCACCATAGTCTTGTAGTACCCAACTACCTTCCGTTTTTCCTTCTGTTCTTAGGGGACGGCGTTGCCAGTCTGTTTCAACTTTGGCTTCTATGGATTGAGCGATCGCTCTCACTTGTACTCTAGAATAACCAGTCATCATCACAAAGTAGTCAGACAGATACGAAACATCTGCCACCCTCAGCAGAATAATATCCCCTGCTTTGCGATCTAATGCAGCCTCAGCAATGGTTCTAGCTAACTTTCCACTCACATCATCAGTTTCAGCCATTGGACTACTGACTCTGTTTTTAGTCAGTGGGACAGATTGTAATGGGAAATTTCCTTGGAGATAATCAGTCATTCAACCTCAGTGCTTTTTTTCCTTTTGTAACAATTTTGGCAATTGACTTACAAACAACAAACAACTTAATTGCAATTGTGTAAATAGGTTTTTTTGAATACTAACAAAAAATAAGTGTTTTTGGGGCAGATTAGACAATTACATCTGTTCTCTGTTGAATGCAGTTTCTATCTATATTGTAACCAATCACCCAAATTTGAGCCGATGTAGATTAATTTATCACAATCTCAGTCGGCATAAATATTTACAGGATTTTTTAGGAGGCGGTTTATTGGCTAAAATATTTAGAATAGCGTAAATCACCATGAAAACTCTTCTATCCCAAGTTTGATAAGTCACGCAAGTTCCTCGTTAGTCAGAAAAAAGAAGGTGAAAAATAATTCATTTCCTGTTATCTGTCGTTGCTTGGGTTAAATTATTAATTTTCCTGTTTTGTAACTATAGCTGACTGAGTACCATTGGCTATTAATGAGTAACACAAAGCTTCGTACTGATTTAACGCTTGTTCAAAGGCATAGTGTCCTACAGCATATTCACGACTTTTTAACCCCAAAGTTGTTAAATTTTCTGGGTTTTGGGACAATTCTAAAATCACCGAAGCTAAAGCTTGAGGATCTTCTGGAGGAACAATAACCCCACCGCCACTTTGCAAAATTGCTCTAGCTGCCGTACCATTTTCAGGAACAGAACCAACTATAGCCCTACCACTAGCCAATAAAACTTGAATTTTTGAGGGCATATTGAAGGAAATCACATTTTTCTTTTGTACAACTAAACCTATATCTGCTGCCGCTAACATTTGTGGCAAATCTTGACGGGGTTGAAATGGCAACAACAAAACATTATCTGCACCACAATCTAGACACTGTTGCTGCAATCGTTGTAAACCCTTGGCTTCACCAACCACCACAAAGGCAATATTTGTAACTTCCCTGAGTAGGGCAGCAGCTTTAATTACAGTTTCTAAGCCTTGTGTCAGGGCAATATTACCAGAATACAAAACCACAAATTTATCATCTAGCTGATGAACAGCACGGAAAGGATTATTTGTTTGTGGTAGAGGAGAAATAAAATTTACATCCACCCAGTTGGGAATTTGCACAATTTTCTCGTCAGGTACACCCTTTGACAACAGATTTTCGACAAATCCATCAGCAATTACACTAACTTTGTTAGCAGAATGGTAGGCAAATTTTTCTAAAACTGTAAATAACTTAATCAGCCATTTATTTTTGAGCAGTCCCACATGGATAGCTGCTTCTGGTAATATGTCTTGTAGGTTTAAAATCACTGGACAAGCTTTTAGCCATCCTAAGACAGCCGTAGGAACACAAACCGGTAAAGATGGTGAAGTTGAAAGAATTACATCTGGTCGCCAACCCATTAATGCAGGTACAAAACTGGTAACGACAAAACTAGCATCCAGTAATACCCGGTCTAAAAGATTCGGCTGTGGACGAATCCAAACATAACAGCGTTGAATTTCTACCCCATTTACAAGTTCTTTTCTATACAATTTACCCCTATATTCCTGATAAATTTGACGTTCAGGATAGTTAGGCATAGCTGTGACTACACGCACTTGGTGTCCCCGTTTAACTAATCCCTCTGCTAATTCAGTCATTAGCGGTGCAATAC
The DNA here is from genome assembly GCF_034932285.1 of Cronbergia sp. UHCC 0137. Lineage (NCBI taxonomy): Bacteria > Bacillati > Cyanobacteriota > Cyanophyceae > Nostocales > Nostocaceae > Cronbergia > Cronbergia sp. UHCC 0137. The sequence goes on along the minus strand of NZ_JAYGHC010000087.1, from coordinate 720 downwards.
CAATAGGTTCTGGGTGGTAGTTATAGGAGTAAATTAAAATCCGCATAACAAATTAGACAGCGTTCTGTGCTTGTTGATAGAATAATTTTGACAATAATCGCTTGTCTTTTATTTTACTGTAAATGGTTGCTATTATTTCTTTTAATACTTTTTTTATGTCAGTGAATTTTCATCTTCCCATATTTAGTCTAATACAAAATTAGTAAGTATTGTTTCTATTGATGTAAGTTAGCAGTTAGATTAAGTAAGGTAGACTTCTCAGAGTTACAGTTTGAGCTTTTGTTTAAAGGGAATATTCGGATATAAAAGCGCAAGTTACTACCGTCTCAAGTATATTTGTCCTTTTAACCGAGCCGTTTTAGAATCAGCATTCAAATCTGGTTTGACTAATTTTGAAGATGCTGTACTCAAATGAAATATACTGTATCAATGGGAGAAAATATATAGCTGTGAGTTTTTTATTATCCCAGAGAAGAAATTGTTTATATAAGACTTCTTGCAAAAGTCGTGATTTTCAAATTTTTCTTTGCGCCTCTGCGCCTCTGCGTGAGCTTTTCAAGAATATTCTTGGCGACACCAAAGTATTTATGCAAGAGGTCTATAGGACTCCTATTTGAGTTTTGAACATACAAGTAGGTTGGACATTGCCGAGAATCTGCGGGTTTTGGTGGGCATTGCCCACCCTACAATACTTAGATTTATTTAGAAATCATTTAGCCC
>NZ_JAYGHC010000086.1:0-14710 GCF_034932285.1 Cronbergia sp. UHCC 0137 | reverse complement strand
GGGTAATCAGATCACTTGTGTGTACACCGTAGGCAAGCGAGGAGGGGGATAAGAAGGGAATAGGGGGATTGGATTTTTGGCTAATATTCCTAAGTTTAGACTCGTAAAGCTACCATTTTTTGGACTGCTTCGACGATTTGCTCTGGTTGGACGATTGTTAATCTTTCTAGATTACCGTTGTAAGGTGTGGGTATATCTTGAGAAGACAACCGTAACACGGGTGCATCTAATTCGTCAAATAGGCGATCGCTAATTGAGGCTACAACCTCTGCACCTATACCACCAGTCCGCATTGCTTCTTCAACAATAATCACTCGATGGGTTTTTTTGATCGATGCTCCAATGGTATCAAAATCCAGGGGTTTGAGGGAAATTAAGTCAATAACTTCTGGATCGTAACCTTGTTTTTCTAAAGGTTTGACGGCTTGCATGACGTGATGACGCATCCGAGAATAGGTGATGATGGTCACGTCTTTACCTTTGCGTACCACTTCCGCTTTGTTCAAAGGTAATATATATTCTTCTTCTGGCAGGTTTTCTTTTAAGTTATAAAGTAAAACGTGTTCAAAGAATAAAACTGGATTATCGTCCCGGATAGCTGCTTTTAAAAGTCCTTTAGCGTTGTAAGGTGTAGAACAAGCTACAATCTTTAACCCAGGAACGGCTTGGAAGTAGGTTTCTAATCTTTGGGAATGTTCCGCACCCAATTGTTTACCCACACCACCGGGTCCACGAATTACCATCGGAATTTTGAAATTACCGCCGGAAGTGTAGCGCAACATTCCGGCGTTGTTGGATATTTGGTTAAAGGCTAGTAATAAAAAGCCCATGTTCATCCCTTCAATGATGGGACGTAACCCTGTCATTGCTGCGCCTACAGCCAAGCCGGTGAAGCTATTTTCGGCAATGGGGGTGTCTAAAACTCGCAGATCACCATATTTTTGATGTAGGTCTTTGGTGACTTTATAAGAACCGCCGTAGTGTCCTACGTCTTCACCAAGAATAAATACGCTGGAATCCCGCGCCATTTCCTCGTCAATGGCTTCCCGCAAGGCGTTGAAAAATAGTGTTTCTGCCATTTAAACCTTTAGTTAAGATGATCTTTTTAGAATTTTATCCTTTCATTATCGCCAATACCGTGAGCGATCGCACCAGTTCCAGATTGACTTTTTCTATTTTAGGTGTTAAAAGCTGTCTGAATCAGGATTTCCAGGATGAATTAATAATAGAATTTTATCTCCCGCAAATCGTTATGTTTCATTGCACTGGTGTTGATGTGGGTGTCGGTTGTGGTGCGGTTTCTGAAGGGGGAACACCCACATAGAAAATGAAGAAGACTAACACAAATGCTGCAAATGCTCCTGTGGCTTTGATTTGAGTTTTATTCAAAGGTATTTTAGCCTCTAAACCAAGACCACCAGAAAATGAATAACCGGAAATACCCGCAAATGTAGCTGCTAAAAATCTGACTATTGCTAAAGTTCCACCGTTCATGCTTCTGGGATTGAGAACTAAGACAATGAAAGTAGTTAATACTCCTAAAGCCATAGCAAGGCTAATACCGCGTTCAGCAGCAGAAATGGGTGGTTCTGGTGGTGGTTTCATGGGAGGTTGTCGTGGTGGTGTGTCTATTTTCTCATATTCTCTGCGTCTGCGGCGTTCTTCTTCTGATTCAATGCCATTTAGTAGTTTTCGCGCATCAAAGAGTTGTTTTAGTCCTTTGGGAATGATGGATTGGTTTTGATCTGCATAATCTAGCAAGTTCTCATAATCTACAAATATGTTGGGATGTCCAGGAATTGGTACTTTTCCTTCGGCTTCCAATCCTTTAATAGTTCTATGAATAGCAGCAAATTGATCACGAATCATTGCTAGTAATTCTTTGCGGGTGGAGATATCACCAGTGATGGAAATAAAGATTTTCCGGTCTTCTTGGTCACTTTTGATTAAAGCTCGACTATTGCGACGACTATTGCGATGTTTTAACACTATACCAGTGCGCCACCAAGTTTGTTTATCGGCTGTGTGGTGCATTCGGACAATGAAACGGGAAATAATACTGCTTGGTAAAACGTTGTAATGATATTCAAAAGCTAGAATATTCTCCCATTCTCCGGTTGAAGGTTCTTGTTTGGGTAATAAATCGGGGATGAGATAGCTATTTCTATCATCTAAACGAAAGCAGAGTTCAAATTTACCCATCATTTCAATAATGAACTGTTGTTTATTGCGGGGATATTCAGGACTATCTAAAATTCGTTGTAGTTGTTGATTTTGCAAAATCCCCTGAAATTCAGTCATTAGCAGATTATCATTAAGAATTTTGTAAACGCCGGTTGTTACCCATTCTGGATTAAGAACATGAGTATCTTGTAACCCGGGGTCATCCCGAAAGTTAAGAATAATCCCCAATTGATGCAGCAATTCAATTAATGTAGATTGTTTAATTGCTTCGGTAATTTGTTCTCTTCGGCAAATATCCTCATATTCACTGTAGTTAATATAGTTGTTTTTCATGTCTGCTAAACAGGTTTTTACCTTAAACCAACTCAGAGGTAAGGGATCGTGAATACCATCTAAATTCGCCAGTTCCCGTTTAATAACTGATAATAGTTTCTCTATACCATCACCGGTTTTACAAGAAATAGGCAATATTTCTTTAATATGTTTATATTTTTCCCGTTTTCCTTTTTGGTCAATATCGAGGGGGTGTTCGTCGGTTTTATTGCTAACTAAAATAATAGGTGAATCGCTGCCAAAACTTTCTATTATTTTCAGCCAATATTCTAGTCTGTTTTGTTGTTCGTCTTTACGGGAATTAATGACTAGCAGGTAAAGGCTGCGTTTTGTTAGAAAAAATTGGTGGGTGGCGTGCATGATTTCTTGTCCACCAAAATCCCATATATTTAGTTGGATATTTTGCTGATTAACTTCTATGTGCCAGTTTTGAATATTGATGCCTTCTGTCTTGACTTCGTTTGGATCAAATTTATTTTCAATCAATCTTTTAACTAAAGAAGTTTTACCCACACTCCCCTGACCTACCAGCAATACTTTAGCTTCGTTGAGTGGTTTTTTGGGTTCGGTTTGGAGAGAGAAGTAATAGCTGAGAATTTGGGAAGGTTCACCTAAATTACTCCAATCTATACCTAAAATCTCATCAGAAATATTTAGTTGATTCCCACGCAAGTCAAGTTTTTTAAGTTTAGATAGTTGTTTGATCGCCTCTGGCAAGGTCTTCAGTTGATTGTTACTGAGGTCAAGCACGGTCAAATTGGTGAGTTGGCCGATCGCCTCTGGCAAGGTCTTCAGTTGATTTCCACGGAGGTAAAGCCTGGTCAAATTGGTGAGTTGGGTGATCGCCTCTGGCAAAGTCGTCAGTTGATTACCATCGAGGTAAAGCACGGTCAAATTGGTGAGTTGAACGATCGCCTCTGGCAAGGTCTTCAGTTTATTTTTACTGAGGTCAAGGTCGGTCAAATTGGTGAGTTGAACGATCGCCTCTGGCAAGGTCTTCAGTTTATTTTCACTGAGGTCAAGGTCGGTCAAATTGGTGAGTTGAACGATCGCCTCTGGCAAGGTCGTCAGTTGATTGTAATTGAGTTTAAGCACCGTCAAATTGGTGAGTTGAACGATCGCCTCTGGCAAGGTCGTCAGTTGATTGTAATTGAGTTTAAGCACCGTCAAATTGGTGAGTTGGGCGATCGCCTCTGGCAAGGTCGTCAGTTGATTGTAATTGAGGTAAAGCTCAGTCAAATTGGTGAGTTGGGCGATTGCCTCTGGCAATATCTTCAGTTGATTTCCACTGAGGTCAAGCACGGTCAAATGGCAGAGTTGGGCGATATATGCTGGTACGGCTGTTAAACGTTTATGAGAAAGGTCTAATGTAGTTGTATTATCTCTAGCAGCTTGTTTAATAATTTCCAGGAGTTCTTGATCATTCATGGTAGTAGAATCAGGGTAAACAAGGAGAAAGCAAAAGGTTGATATTGTATTATTTTGCCTTAAAAACACGGATTATCAACCTCAGAACTCGGAACTTCGACCTCAGCACTTGGAACTTCGACCTCAGAACTCGGAACTTTGACCTCAGAACTCGGAACTTCAACCTTAGAACTCGGAACTTCAACCTCAGAACTCGGAACTTCAACCTCAGCACTCGGAACTTTGACCTTAGCGATCGGAACTTTGACTTTAGCGATCGGAACTTCTACCTCAGAACTTGGAACTTCTACCTGAGCGATCGCAACTTCAACTTCAGAACTCGGAACTTTGACCTTAGCGATCGGAACTTCAACCTCAAAACTTGGAACTTTGACCTTAGCGATCGGAACTTTGACCTTAGCGATCGCAACTTCAACTTCAGAACTTGAAACTTTTACCTCAGCGATCGGGACTTCAACTTCAGAACTGGGAATTTTAACCTGAGCGATCGGAACTTCGACCTCAGAACTCGGAACTTTGACCTTAGCGATCGGAACTTCAACCTCAGAGGATGTTTGAAAAGTTTTGGGCGAATATAATTCACTACTACACAAGCCAAGTCCACGCAGGTGGACTAAGGAAAGATTAAGGATTTGAACTTCAACCTCAGAACTCGGAACTTCAACCTCAGAACTCGGAACTTTTACCTCAGAACTTGGGCGTTGCTGATTTTAAAGATGAAAATAATTTTGCATACATCCAATAACCTTGTAGGGACGTGACCTGGAACGTCTCTACATTCTTTTCTGGAGATGTCTAATAGACCCTATCTATATGGAGCTACACTGTGATATATTCAGAGGTAAACTAATAGGCTTATTGCAATTATTAGGTTTTTAACCTTATTTATTACCTGTGTAAATGAAACAACTTAACTCTTGTGAAAACTGACACGATATTTTATCAACTTTTTCAGACATTACCTAGCATTCTTTTTGAACTGATTGGTAAACCAGCCACGGAAGCAGAAATATATCAATTCACCTCTGTAGAAATTAAAGAACTAGCCTTTCGCTTTGATGGTTTGTTTATGCCAGTTTCAGATATTCCTGAACAGCCAATATACTTTGTGGAGGTTCAATTTCAATCAAAGGCAGATTTTTACTGGCGTTTATTTACAGAGATTTTTGTTTACCTGAATCAATATCAACCAAAGAATGATTTTCATGCCGTAGCTATTTTTGCTAAACGTGGTTTAGACCCCGGTGTGCCAATGCAGTATAGGGGCTTGCTAATGAGTCAGCAAATCACCTTTATTTATTTGGATGAGTTAGATGTAACAACTGATAATTCAGTAGGGTTGGGAATGGTACAATTAGTGGTGGAAAAGGAAGAATCTGCTATTGAGCATACTCGGCAGTTAATTCAAAAATCCCAACAACATTTTACAGATGCCAGTAAAAGGCAGAAAGTTCTAGAATTATTAGAGACAATTTTGGTTTATAAGTTAACTAATTTAAGTCGTCAGGAGATAGAAGCAATGTTTACCCTAGATGAGTTGAAGCAAACACGGTATTTTAGAGAAGTTGCTGAGGAAGCAAAATTAGCAGGTAAGTTGGAAGGTAAGTTAGAAGGTAAGTTAGAAGGTAAGTTAGAAGGTAAGTTGGAAGGTAAGTTAGAAGGTAAGTTAGAAGGTAAGTTAGAAGGTAAGTTAGAAGGTAAGTTAGAAGGTAAGTTAGAAGGTAAGTTGGAAACAGTACCTCTATTATTAGAATTGGGTTTAACTGTGGAACAAATATCTACAAGGTTGGCTCTGGATATTCAAGTTGTGAGACAGTTTGTTGAAAAATCTCCTATGGAATAATTTTTAGGTCAGTAGATGAACAGAAAAAATTAAAGCTATGTGAAGAAAAGTAAAATGAACTTGAAACTTCGACCTCAGCACTCTAAGCAAAGATGTCTGAATCAGGATTTAAGAGGTTGTTTTAAAACTTTTTCCTGTGGGATATGACACCCCCAGATCCCCCTAAATCCCCCTTAAAAAGTGGGACTTTGAGGAATTTATCAATAATACAACGACGGGCAGAATGCCTATCCCACAAGATTGGATCATCTTTTTTGTGGGCTTCTCTAGCAGAAAAATATCAAATATCCCCTTGATTTTGCTAGATGGTTGCTTCCCGAAGAATCAAAAACCATCATTGGGCTATCAGCAACGTTATGATTAAGTAATGTATCTATAAAACCGGACTTTGACTAGTCTCGGTATCAGTAAAAAAGGTTTGAAGATGTTTGACTCATCAGAAACTCCTATCATTGCAGCAATTTTGCTGGTAGCCTTCAGTATTTTGGGGTGGGGCTTCTATCGCGCTAGACCTTTTGGTAAGCTGGGAATATTAGCCTGGTTACAATCGGTTATCTTAATGGCTCCCTGGCTATTATTTTTCGGGTTATTCGCTGCCGGTATTTATATCAATATAGCAGGTATATTGTTCTTGCTAGTGATATCAACTGGTGTTTATATCTTCTTAGGTAGACAGTTACGCCAAGCTGGGCAAGATGTTATTCTCAAGCAAAAGGCAACGGAAAGATTGGCCTCTGAGGCATCAGCAGCAGAAGCAAATCCCACAGCACCAGTAATAATTGTGGAAGTGTTGCCGATACCGGAAGAAGATATGAGTGCTATTAAAGGTATTTTCGGTATTGACACATTTTTTGCCACAGAAACAATTCCCTATCAAGAGGGAGCAATTTTTAAAGGTAATTTGCGGGGAGAACCAGAGGAAACTCACAATCGTCTGACTAAAAGTTTGCGAGAACGTTTAGGTGATAAATATCGTCTGTTTTTAGTAGAAAATACAGATGGTAAACCTGTGGTAATCGTCCTACCTAGCCGCACAGACCCCCAGTCCTTGAAGTTAGGACAAAAGGTGTTTGCAGTGATTTTGTTAGCAGCAACTATTGGTACTAATTTAGAAGCTGCTGGTTTATTACTGAATTTTGATTTATTGACCAACCCATCTCGGTTGCTTGAAGCGTTACCCATTGGTTTGGGGATATTTACGGTTTTAGTAGCTCATGAAATCGGTCATTGGTTACTAGCACAACGTCACCAAGTCCGTCTTAGCTGGCCTTTCTTTTTACCAGCAGTGCAAATTGGCTCTTTTGGGGCAATTACTCGCTTTGAGTCGCTATTACCCAACCGCAAGGTGTTATTTGATATTGCTTTAGCAGGGCCAGCTTTTGGGGGTATCGTTTCTTTGATTATGCTGGTGACAGGTTTGCTACTTTCTCACCCAGGAAGTTTATTTCAATTACCCAATCAGTTTTTCCAAGGTTCTATTTTAGTAGGTAGTTTGGCACGAGTTGTCTTGGGTTCAGCCCTGCAATCACCTTTGGTAAATATTCATCCTTTGGTAGTGATTGGTTGGCTAGGATTGATAATTACTGCTTTAAATTTAATGCCGGCAGGACAATTAGATGGAGGACGGATTGTTCAGGCGATTTATGGACGTAAAACCGCAGGGAGGGCAACATTTGCTACTTTAATTCTCTTGGCTTTAGTGTCTCTGGGTAATCCTCTGGCTATGTACTGGGCAATTGTGATTGTGTTTTTACAACGGGATCTAGAACGCCCCAGTTTGAATGAAGTTACTGAACCGGACGACGCAAGAGCGGCTTTAGGTCTTTTGGCTTTATTCTTGATGATTGCTACTCTGTTACCCTTAACTCCGGCTTTGGCTGGACGTTTGGGTATAGGGTAATTTTGATTAGGGGAATGTATTCACATTTTGCATCTTGTCCATAATCAGGACTTACTCAGGGGATACGAAACATAAGGGTTTGAGATTGCTGAAGCCTACGATTTGATTTTTGAACGATATTAAGTATTGTAGTATTGTAGGGTGCGTTAGGATAAAATCCGTAACGCACCGTTATCAATGATTTTGTGCGTTACGCTGACGCTAACACACCCTACTCACATTTCGCATCTTGTCAATAATGGTAGGTGGGCATTGCCCACCCTACGAGATCATGTTTCCCTACTAGATTATTGATAATTGATACATATCTATATATAAAGGTGCGGTAAGCTGACAACAGCAGTTTTCATCCTCAAAACAATGATAGCAAGTAGTCCCACAATTTTGGCGTTAGACTTTGATGGAGTGATTTGCGACGGACTAATTGAATATTTTGAGGTAGCATGGCGTACCTACTGTACAATTTGGTCACGTGCTAATGACACACTACCAGATGATTTAGCTTTACGATTCTATCGGTTACGGCCTGTAATTGAAACTGGTTGGGAAATGCCGATTTTGATTAAAGCTTTAATTGATGGATTTTCTGATGATACAATCCTCCGAGAATGGGCAACAATTACTCCACAAATTTTGTTGGCAGATCAGTTAGATTCTAAGAATATTGCCAAGAAACTAGATCAGTTACGGGATGAATGGATAGCCAAAGATTTAAATGGTTGGCTAAGTCTACATAGATTTTATCCTGGTGTGGTAGAAAGAATCAAGATGACTCTTGCTAGTGGAGTTAAATTATATATTGTTACAACGAAAGAAGGGCGATTTGTTCAACAATTATTACAACAAGAAGGAGTCGATTTACCCCCAGAAGCAATTTTTGGGAAGGAGGTTAAACGCCCTAAGTATGAAACTCTCCAACAGTTAATTCAAGCATCTGATAGTCAACCTGTGAGTCTGTGGTTTGTGGAAGATAGATTGAAGACTTTGCAGTTAGTTCAAGGGCAATCTAATATGGATCATGTACAACTTTTTCTGGCAGATTGGGGTTATAATACTCAATTGGAAAGGGAAGCAGGAGTTAATGATCCAGGTATTCATGTAATATCTCTTGGGCAGTTTACTCAAGATTTTTCCAAGTGGGTTGAGAATTTTTAGTTTGATGAGCTATTCTAACGTAAGTTGCTAGTTAGATAAACTAAGGTGCGTCAGAAACTTAAAATTAGTGATTTTCGCCTAAATTATTCTGTCTGACGCACCCTACAGACGACTGAAGCAAATTTAAAAAAATTTGAAGAAGAGAGAACAAGACAATTAATAGTAGCGAGTGGATGTAAATATAATCTTCAATGGGCTTTCTCCAATGAGGAGGTAGCTAATTTTGCTAGAGGTAGATGGGCAAATGTTGCCCCTGTTCTACATATACCGTTTGTATAGATTAGAAAATTATTCTTCAAATCATAAGCCATTAAAATCATGAGTGCAGATCCCGTTTGGTGCTTATTCAGGGTTAAGTCATCGGATATGCTTAATGTCAAAATATTATTTGATAAAGCTGTAGATGAATCACAAACAGTTCACAAGCTAGATGAATTTATGCAAAATAAAACGAGAGAAAGTAATGATTTTCAGTACATAAAGGATACATTCAATCGTTTTATTCCTGGAGCTTTTGTTAATAAACAGCAAAATCCCCAAGCCTTTGATTGGGATATTTTAGATGAAGCCTATCATCTTTTTTTTTCAAAAGCTTTTGTAGAAATGTTTGAAAATTTATTTATAACTAATCCTAGAGTTATTTCTGAGTCGATGTCAGAAGCCCAATTAGATTTCATAATTACTAATCGTGTGGGTGCAACTGAAATATTATGGGGTGGTCTAGGTTGGGAGAGAGCAAATAGATTACCAGGGTACTTTGGAAATATGTTTCTTTCACCAGAAGATATTGCTACTGTTTTGGCAAACATAGAGAAAATATTTGAGGAAGTAGACGATACAAAATTCTTTGAAAGAGCGCAAGCAATCGGAGCAAGAGGAAATGCGAATGAAGATGTAGCAAAAAATATTAAATCATTGTTTTTGTCAGCTTTAAATAGAGCTTTCAAAAAAGGGGATGGATTTTTAGCTTTAAGCTATCCGCATATAGGTTCTATGCCATTTCCTGAACATGGAAGTGCCTAAACTAGATGAAATAATCTTGGAGTTCTACTTCACTAATACCTCATCCGCAGCCACCAATTTCTTGACCACAATTTTAGTCTTACACAAAAGTGCTGTATTCTCTCTTTTCCAGGAGCCACAAACACGGCTTCCGGTGATTTAATCCCCTTCCAAGTCCGCAATTTCTCCTCCAAGTGCGATCGCAATTCTTCGTAGGTGGAGTGGAAAAAGCAAAACTCAAGATTAATATTATTTACCCCACTTAATTCTCTGACTTTAAATATACCCTGGATGCAGTTGGCGATCGCGCAAGCGCTGTTTCTTGGATACCCGGAGGGCTTTTGTCAGTTCGCTGCGATCGCCGAAGGCATCGCATTCCCTATAATCCTTACCCAAATTATAGTTTCCGGTATTTTTGACAGGTTATTTTTTGAGTTTCATCTTTTTAACATTGTTTAGCTGCTTTAGGATTAACAAAATCATGTAAATTGGCATCCCAAATACTAATGTAAATAAAGTCGCATTCTTGTCGGATAATCTGACCTTTCACTCCACGATGAGTAAATTTAAAATTATCTTTTTGACGCTGTTGTACCTTTTGTAATCCTTGGATAATTTCAGAGGTAGCTTGTCCATTTAGCATTCCATTTAATGTTGTTTGCATTACTTGGGGGTCTACTGTTTCGGCAAAAGCGGCTTCTGTTTGCTGCAATACTCCTGAGTTACGATCAAATAAGTAACCTAAATCAATTTGGTTGGGTACTACTTTATAAGTTACAGCACGGGTATTTCCCCACAACCCTCTTAAATCTCTTTTAGGTTTACCAAGCACTGCTTCTACACTACTTCTAGGTGTACCTGTAGGAAATGCTGGAACTTTTTGTTTATTTTGGGGAACTTCTTGTTCACTCTCTTCTGGGGTTGGTTCGATTGTGGGAACTATGGGGGTAGGGTCTGCTGTTGATTCTGGGATAGGTTCTGGTGTGATTGCAACTGGAGGAATGGGAGTCTCTTCTATCACCGCTTCTGGTGTTGGTTCTGTTGCTGGGACAGGGTTAGGAATGATTTGCTGTTGGGTGGGAGGTGTAACTGGTGGTTCTAAAACAGGTGAACTGGGTGTTAAGGTGGTGGATATCTGCGGTTGTGGTGTAATATTGGTGTTGTTAGCGATCGCTTCTGTTGGTTGTGGCTGTGGTTTAATACTAGAAGCTAATATTACAGTACCTACTACACCTATCAACAAACTTGCAAAAATCACCACAGGGTTTTGCCAAATTGGAGAATTATTCGGTTGGGGAATGACAGGATTTTTGTCGGGTGAAAATACGGCTTGAGTGCGTTGAGAGGTGACAAGGGGGGGCTTTGTGGCAGATGAAACCGGAGACACACTACTACCCGATTCTAACGCATATAGCATTTTACTAGCAGTTGTATAGCGATCGCTCGTTCTTGGTTCTATTGCCTGTGTCAGGATCATCACCAATTGGGGAGACACACCAGACGCATATTCTTCCCAAAGTATCTGTCCTGTTTGCGGGTTGCTTTCTAATTCATGGGGATGTTTCCCGGTTAACAAATAAATCGCCGTTAAACCTAAACTATAAATATCAGTAGCGTACACCGGACGGCCAATGCCTTGTTCAATTGGCATATATCCAGGTGTCCCTATCACTATGGATTTAGTGGCATTTCCTGAAGTATTTACTACGGTTCTGATTGTTTCTTTAACCGCACCAAAATCAATTAATACAGGCTTTTGATCTTGGGAACGTATAATAATATTATCAGGCTTGATATCTCGGTGAATAATGCCTTTACTATGGATATAATCTAATACAGATAACAAACTTACAAGTATTTGCCGGACTGTATTTTCACTTATTTTTTGTTGAGATTCGAGAATTTCAGTTAAAGTTTTTCCTTCTATCCATTCTTGAACTAGATAAAACTGTCCATTTTCTGGAAAGTAAGCATGGAGTTTAGGAATTTGATCACTACTTTCTCCTAATTTTTCTAACGTAGCCGCTTCTCTTTCAAATCTTTGTTGAATAAGTTGATAAGTTTTTGGGTCATTGATAATCGGTTTCAGTTGCTTGATTACACAACGACGACGTGACGGCAAATGGGTATCTTCTGCTAGAAATGTTTCGCCAAATCCACCAGCACCCAGTACCTTAATAACTTGATAGCGATTGTTTAGCAGCTTTGTTGTCATGCTTATCATCGTGGGAAACTATTGGCTTGTCGTCAGACATTAGCCTTTCCAAATTTACATCATATACTATGACGGCTTCAGCGATAATATTTCTCCCGATTTTTAGAAAAATTAACTCCACTTACAACGATTAAAAATAATTTTGGACAAATAGGGATTTTGCCTTGTTATATTCATATTAACTTATTTAGGAAAATATCTGCGATTGGTACGGTCTTGATAATTGGCGATATATGCGGCATTTCTGATTTCCATTTTTGATAATAACCTCATGGGAAAATCTTTTGGTGAATATTGAGGACGATACCAAGGTTGTTGATTAAAAAATTCTTGTAATTCAGAATAATTAAACTGGCGACCATGAACAGCAAAAATCATATTTCGCATAATATCTAGTTCAAACCCGTCTTTATTATTCAAATCTGCATCTGTAATTGGTCGTTGAAAAAGAAAAACATAATTTGATGGAATTGGAGGAAGTTTTAGTTCTTTTAGTGGACGAATAAAACGATTTCCTCGTCCTGGTAGAGGGGCAAAACTATTTTCTGGTGGTGGGGAATTTGTGGTGGTTTTGGAAATTGAAGAAATAGGAGTTTCCGATTGAGTTGGTAATTGGGAATTTGTGATGGTTTTGGAAATTGAAGAAATAGGAGTTTCTGATTGAGTTGGTAATTGGGGATTTGTGATGGTTTCTGAAGAAGATGATATTTCTCTATTGGTTACAGATTGGGGAAATTTGAAAACCATCTGACCTACAATCACAACCATAGAAATTAACCCAGTGGCAACTGAAGCAATAAGAATGAGGATACCCTTCTGATTATTATCTTTTACAATAGTTGGACGTTGACGAGTGATTGTAATGGTGGGTTGTGCGGGTGTAGGGTTTATTTCTGTTGTCGTTAAGGATGGTTGTTTGACTGTAACAGGAATGGCTACATTTTGCAAAGCCTCCAACATAGCTTTAGCAGTCGGATAGCGATCGCGTGGATGATAAGCGATCGCTTTATCGATCACATCTGCTATAATTGGATTAACATCACTGCCATATTCTCGCCATATTACCTCACCAGTTTGATGATCTGTCTCTAGTTCTTGTGGCTGTTTACCAGTTAATAAATAAATTGCTGTTAAGCCTAAACTATATAAATCACTGGAATAAACTGGTCTCCCTGCTGCTTGTTCGCTGGGCATAAATCCAGGTGTACCAATGACAATTGAACTGGTAGCATTACCCTGGGAATTAACCACCGTTGCCATAGATTCTCGCACGGCACCAAAATCAATCAGCACTGGTTTATTATCGTGATATCTTACAATTATGTTATCGGGCTTGATGTCGCGGTGAATTATTTTCTGCGAATGAACATAGTCCAAAACAGGTAATAAATTGATCAATATTTCCTTAACTACACCGTCAGTTAAAAAACCCTGCTTTTGGGTCTTTGCTCTTAAAGTATCACCTTCCACCCACTCTTGAACTAAGTAAAAATGCTCACTAGAGCAAAAATAAGCATACAAAGCCGGAATTTGGTCAGAGGCACCACCGAGTGCTTCTAAAATTGCCGCTTCCCGTTGAAACCTCTCTTGTACTAATTGGTAAATTTGCGGATTATTGTCAATTAGTTTTAACTGTTTAACTACACAGCGACGACGTGAAGGCATATAAGTATCTTCGGCAAGAAAGGTATCACCAAACCCACCAGAACCTAGTACCTGGATAACCTGATAGCGATCGTTTAGCAGCTTTATTGTCATGCTTATCATCGTGGGAAACTATTGGCTTGTCCTCAGACATTAGCCTTTCCAAATTTACATCATATACTATGACGGCTTCAGTGATAATATTTCTCCTAATTTTTGGGAAAAATTAATTATAAATTCAGAAATCTACTAATATTATCAATAGTTTCTTGCTTACCATGCAATCCTGAAGTGTAATAACGAGTAAATGGAATATGTTCACCTGATTGCATTACCATAGCTACTCTATAAGTATAACCATTTTTGCTCGTTGTTTTCTCCACAGTCATATAGTGAATATCACGAATTTTATATTTTGTTTGCAAATTACCCAATAATCCACAATATTCCAGCGTTAATGTTCCTAATCTTTTATCTATATGGCAAATCAGAACTTTACCCAGTAAAATAGCTATTGATAAACCAGCAATTACAAATAAACTAGCATACAAGCAAGCAAGTAACCGATAGTCATATTCAATTAACAATTCTTGTTTTTGAGCATCTTGTAAGAAATCTTCAATTTGTTTAGCCCAGGTTTTGACAGTGATAGGATTAGGAGATGTGTTGGCTATGGGTATAACTATCCCATTTTTAGTAAATAAAATTATCTGAGAGCGCCAATTATTTTTCCTATCTCTGAAAGTTTTAATTTTACTTCCTTGGATATCACTTAAAGCTAATTTTTTCTCGGTTTTTGATAATAGTCCAATGATAGAAATTTGACAAATTCCCGATGTAGATGTTTGACGAAGACAACTAAAAATATGTGCATGAGCAATGTAAATAGGCATTACTAACCCAACTGAAGCCAATACAGCGCCAAATATCCACAGAAACCAAGGACGTAAACGCAAGGTCATTTGATTATGGCTTTCTTGAATAATTTTCATATTACCTATATGTT
>NZ_JAYGHC010000085.1:0-15991 GCF_034932285.1 Cronbergia sp. UHCC 0137 | reverse complement strand
ATCCAAGAAACAGCGCTTGCGCTATCGCAGTCCCAACATCCCCAAACAGTGATCGCTCACAACCCCCTCAATTTTAGACGAACTGACAAAAGCCCTTTGGGCATCCAAGAAACAGTGCTTCGCTATCGCACCCCAATATCCCCAAACCGTTTATCATGGAATAAATCAACGCTAAAAATCACTAACTCAAAAAACGTAAAGATATATGGATAATAAAAGTAAACAAATTTACAATTACACTGTACTTCTAGAAAAGGAACAAGATGGTGGTTATCATGCCTTTTGTCCTGTTCTCAAAGGTTGTCATTCTCAAGGAGATTCTTTTGAAGAAACAATTGAGAATATTACAGAAGCTATTGAATTATATATTGAAAGTTTAATAGCTGATAATCAACCTGTTCCTAAAGAGGATTTAATTGTTAAACCATTAAGTATTTTATTATGAGTAATTTACTAAGTATAAAAGCTAAAGATTTTATTAGGGTTATCGAAAATTTGGGTTTTTATTTTGACAGACAAAAAGGTAGTCAACTCCCAAAATCCCCAAAAACGAACTGACAAAAGCCCTCCGGGCATCCAAGAAACAGCACTTCGCTATCGCATCCCCACATCCCCAAAGCGAACTAACAAAAGCCCAGAGGGCATCCAAGAAACAGCACTTCGCTATCGCACTCCAACATCCCAAAAACTATTCCTAGGTCGCGCTTCGCTATCGCTATCGTACTTTATTTCTGGATCGGACAAACCTCAAAAGCCAATTCGTGGCGATAAAAACATACATTAAATTCTGCAAAAAAGTTCATGTGACCTAAAATGACAGGTACATCTGTTGATTGAGTCCACGCAAAGGCAAGTAAAACAGGTGCAAAATTGGCTACTGTCCCAGTTAAAACTAGCCCTCGTGAGTCAGTATGAGCAAGATTTCCACTTAGTGGAATTTGAACGGTTTGACTTTCCCAGACTGCTCCTAACTGTAATCCAATTTCGTAGGGTAAGACATTAACACTAGCACCCGTGTCCAATAGAGCCATAACTTCTATTGAACGTTTTCCATTAGTCAAGATTAGCGGCAGATATGGCAAGATGCTAGAACGACCAGAACGGTCAGTGCGTTCTGTAAATGAAAAGCGATGACCACCAAGCATTTTATACTCCCTGTGCCTCTACCAAAAGCTGAGACAAAGCTTGAACAGCTTCATGATCTGCTTGAGGTGACCATACAACCGCCTCAGTAAGAGTTAGTTGATTCATCAGCATATTTTCATGATGCTCATTAATAGCGGTGTCCAGGCTACACCCTTCCTCTTTAGCTACTGCAAGCAAAAGAAAGTGTATAAGTCGAAGCTTATCTTGATGTGTTAGTTGACTAACAGTTGGTAGAAGTTCGCTAAGAGGCATATTAAACATCAGGTTTTGCTATCTGATTTAGATCATAGCATCTTCTTAAACAGCGATCGCACTCCCACATCCCAAAAACGATTCCTACGGAGCGCTTCGCTATCGCACCCCAACATCCTCAACAAGCGATTCCTACGGAGCGCTTACGCTATCGCACTCCCAGATCCCAAAAACGAACTGACAAAAGCCCTCCGGGCATCCAAGAAACAGCGCTTGCGCTATCGCTCTCCCAACTTATTCCTAAATTTTTATCATAACCAATTTTCTAATTTAAGTCCTTCAATTCTTAATAAATCAGAATCATTAGAAACGAGAATTAAATCGCGCACAATTGCTGTAGCTGCTATTAAAATATCAGCATCTTGGATAGGAGTACCTTTGGCTTTTAATTTGACATGAATTTCACAGGATTTTTCAATAATTTCTAAATCATCTAAAAATAATGTTTGATATTTTTGAAAAAAAATATGAAATTCAGACAATTGCTTGACAGCATTAATAGATAAAAGTCCTCTTTTGATTTCATAATAAGTGATGCAGCTAATAAATACCATTCCTCCCTGAATATTGATTTCTCGGAGTTTATTATCTACAATGACATTTTTTTTCAAAATGTAACTAACGATATTTGAATCTAGTAAATAATTCACGGTTTTATTTTCCTGCTACTGCTGCATCAAAGATTGCTATTTCTTCTGGTGTTAAATCGTTTAATGTCCCAGCAACAGCATCTAATACAAGAATTTTATCAATTCTTCTGGTTAAATCATGTTCTTGAATTGCTCTCATTTCTTCTGGTGAAAATCTGCTGAACAATTCTATTAACATTTCAGTCATTTCGTGTTGCTCTAATTTCACCATGTAAAAGCTACTACCTCGAATTAGTTTATCTACAACATGAGAAATGCGTTCTCTTAGTTCTTGTTGATAGTCGGTTAATTGTTCTTGCATGATGTTTACTCTGTTGGTAGGTTGGAAAAATCTAATTCTTATTTATATTATATCGTTCAATAAATTAATTTTTTAATAATAATCCCCAAACAGCGATTCCTATGGAGTGCTTACACTATCGCTCACAACCCCATAATTTTAAACGATTCCTACGGAGCGCTTACGCTATCGCACTCAACATACCCAAAAGCGAATTGACAAAAGCCCTCCGGGCATCCAAGAAACAGCGCTTCGCTATCGCTCTCCCAACTTATTCCTAAACAGCGATTCCTACGGAGCGCTTACGCTATCGCTCACAACTACCCCAATTTTAAGCGATCACCTCCGGTGGGCGGGTACGCCATCGCTATTCCAACGTATTCCTAGAGTGCGATCGCTCTCTTTTAGTAGACATCATCATGAGAACCTATATTTAAAATAACCACTATTTCTTCACCAGTTTCATCATCTTTTTCTATAGAAAAAATAATCCGACAGTCATATCCACAGGAACAAGCACGTAAACCATCAAACTCACCTTTTAACTGATGGGTAGCAAGACTAGCAGCAAATAAATCTGTTTCCATTTGCTGCAATGTTTCCTCAATACGTGCTTGTAAATTCTGATCATGTTTGATGAACTTTCGCAAAGACCGCTTGAAGCGAGAAGTAAGAACCAGTTTTCTCATTATGTTTCATTAGTATTTAAGTAAGTTCTCAACTCAGCGATCGCTTCAGTTGCGGTTTGAGGTTTAAGATTACCAGTTCTAAATTCAGCTAGTGCTTGCTGTGATGAACTTGCTAATTCTTTTCGTCGCATATTAGCTATTCGACGTTGTAGGATATTAATTAGTAGTTCTTGTTGATCAAGTGGTAGGTCAGTCACTAGATTGAGAACTTCTTCAAATGTGTTAATTTGTTGCATAAATGCTCTCAACTGAATTACTTTATTTATTTTAGTATTTCTCTTGTAGCTTTGCTAATAATAAAATACAATATCGCACTCCCAACATCCTTAAACAGCGATCGCACACAACCCCTAATTTTAAACGATTCCTACGGAGCGCTTCGCTATCGCACCCAACATCCCAACAGCGAACTGACAAAAGCCCAGAGGGCATCCAAGAAACAGCGCTTGCGCTATCGCACTCCCACATCCCAACAGCGATTGCCTGTCGTTATCACACTATTTTCTTTTAACTGGTATAATCATTCCTATAGTTCACTGTTCAAAGCAACTATGCAAATTAAAGAAATGACGGCGGAACAGTTACAAAACTTAATCCGTAACACAGTAGATGAAATGCTAGATGAATACTTCGGTGATCCTGATGAGGGTAAGGAAATCAAAGAATCATTTAAGCAAAGTTTATTGGAAATCCGGCGTAAACGTCAAGAAGGAAGACCTACTATTCCTTTATCTGGAGTTTATAAAAGGTATGGGATAGAACGTTAAATGAGTTATTATGTAAGTTTTGAATCAGAGTCTATCACTGATTTAGATAATTTAGATCAGGTTGTGCGTCTGCGGATTCTGAATAAAATTCAATGGTTAAGTGTCAATTTTGAGCAGATAACTCCTCTATCTCTTACAGGTCAATGGTCAGGTTTTTATAAGTTAAGAGTGGGTGATTATCGAGTTATTTATGAGTTAGATATAGAAGAACTATTAATCATTATTATTAGAATTGGTCATCGTAGAGAAATTTATTATACTCAAGAAGTTCATAACTTGCGTTTTTACATCCATATATTCCCTTTAAGCAAAAGCTCAAATTGTGACCTTGAGAAGTATAGATCAACATTCCCAGACAGCGAACTGACAAGTCAGTGCTTGTGCGATCACACCCAACAACCCAAAAACGAACTGACAAAAGCCCTCCGGTCATCCAAGAAACAGCGCTTGCGCGATCGCACTATGGAAAATTTTTGTAGAATCCTTCGCGACTTTCTATTTTGAGAATTTCAATAACTTCTTCATTCCAGAAGATGCCGATACGGTAACTGTAATCAAATTTAATGCGATAGTATCCTGAAAAGCCTTTTAGTGGTTCAAGATCGGGGATTTCGGATAGTGTTTGAGAAGTTTCAATTACTTCAATGCATTTTCTAACTTTTGCGAGAATTTTTTGGTCGTTAATTTTATCTAGATCTTTTTTGAAGCGTTTGGCAATTTGATACTTCATGAAGGCAAACTCTCCAAGAGAGATTGAGACTCTAATTCAGATAAAAAACCTTCTTTACGAGAATCTTCACAAGCTAAATAAAAAATAAAGTCTTCCAATTCAGAGGAATTATTTTGAAATAAAAGCTGTAGAAAACCTTGTCGAATTTCCAGGGGTAAGGTTTGAAATAGGCTATAAAAACCTGTGCTAGTTAGCAAAGATTCTCTAATTTCTGCTTGACTCATGGTTGTTTGTTTCCTTGTCTACGACAGTCTTTGTTTAAATTATATCGCCATTAAGCTTTATAAAAAAATCAGCGATCGCAATTTTAGACGATCGCTCTCCACATCTCCCAAAAACGATTCCTACGGAGCGCTTCGCTATCGCACTCCCAACTTATTCCTAAATAGCGATCGCTACTTCAATCGCTAAGAATCTAGCTATCGGTTGGGTACAGTGATTTGTTAGATGATCGCTTGATAGGTAGCTTAACAACTTTACGCCCCTGGGCAATTTGCTTTTTTCGTAGATCATCAAATATTGCCTTGAGGTCATAATTGAAAGATTTTGCGTATTCTCCTCTATATTTGTGAATTTCTTCCACAATTTCGTCTTTATACATAGTTATTCTCCTAGAAGTTTAAATCCTATAAACTCATAAGGGGTACAAACAAATGGTAGCTCATACCCAAGCTCAAGGCTAATTTGGGAGAGCTTTCTTTGGATTTGGGCGTTTGCCATGTGCTTACAGTTCCATGTTAGTAGGTAGTCTAAACCATAAACTGTTGCTAGTGCAATGTGTAAAGCATCGTTAGAGGCTTTGGGAGGTAGGTTGCTTTGTTGTAAGAACTCTTGGGCTAGGAAGATCGCTTCTTCTGTTAGATCAAGAAAAATCAAAGACTGTAGCAAGTTCCGTCTTTGATCTGCAATTGTTGGATCTCCTCTCGATGCTTCATCTTCGACAATTTCCGAGACATAAAGAACTAATAAACTACTATACTCATCCCACCAGTCTCGTGTGGTCTTGATATTGGCGGCAAGAATCAGGTTTTCCGTTGGTCTAGCGGTCAAATGTCCCAAAATACTGGTTTCAATATAGACAGTTTCATTCACGACAATACTAGGATATCGATGTAGTCTTGATCTTACCGCATTTAATCTTCTTTCCAATGTTGTTGGGTTTCATACTTAAACCTACAAGAGCAGCGATCGCACACAACCCCAATTTTAAACAACCGCACCCCCAACATCCCCAAAAGGCGATCGCACCCCAACATCCCCAAACAGCGAACTGACAAGTCAGCGCTTGCGCTATCGCACTCCAACATCCCAAAAAACGATCGCTCTCCCAATATCCCAAAAACGATCGCACACCGAAATCCCAAAAAACGATCGCACCCCAACATCTCCAAACAGCGATCGCACACAACCACCCTAATTTTAAGTGATCGCACTCCCAACTTATTCCTAAATGGCGATCACATTAGATTAAAGAAAGTTGTGTAATTTCTTCATTGACATTTAATTTGCTTTTCGTTTCAGACTGAGATAATGTTTTTTGAGTGGTTCTAGGTTTGTTTGCTCTAGGTTTGTGAGAAACATATTTATACTCAGAAGTATAATACCAAATATATCTCACTGGTTTTTCTAATTTTATAACTTTACCTGATTCTACCGCTAGTTTTAGCCAATCTTGTAACTGTTTTTTATGAACTGTTTTAAAATTAGAATGCTCTAAAATATTTTCAACAGCTAAGGGAGTTTGTAATATTTTCTCTAATTTAGATAATACCCAACTTTCAAAAATATTATCTTCTTTCTCTTTATCTTCTTTATCCAAATTTTGATTTATTTCTGTGTTGATAGTTAAAGTATTTTCATTAATTTCTTCTTGAAGAATATTGAATTGTTCTTGTTGATGTTCTACTATATCTCCATTAATTTCATGTTCATGGGAAATCATAATGTCTTCTTGTTGATATTCAATATTTTGATCATCAATAAATGGCAAATCTGGAGTAATTAATTCAGATTCTTGCACATTGAATGAATTGACTACATTTTTATTTACTAAAATATTTTCAATAGATTGATTAAAAAGATAAAAATTAGGGATATTGGGAATTTTGACAAGTTCTAAAAAATTAGCACCTTGTTTTAAATGTTCTCTTAATTCCATTAAAAGACGACCTAAAACATTTGCACCAACTAATTGATTATCTTCAGTTGGTATTGCACCCCAAAAATCATCTTTACTGGAATCTTCTACTATAGCTTTATCACCCGTTTGTAATAATAATTGTCCAAATTTTTCCCAATTTTGTACCAACTTAACTCGTAAACACCAGCGCATGATATTAACTCTTACCTTATCCCAATCTTGTCGAGATTGATGTCGATAAGGTTTACTTTTCATCTTAGCTGTCATGGGACTATTTTGAGCAATAATTAATTGTTGCACTTCGGGAAGATGTGGAAAACGGCAAGCCTGATATAATGCTTCTGATGTGAGTATGTTGACACCATTAACTTTTAAGTTATAACCTCCAGCCATATTTGATAATCCACCAAATGCTTCTTTGGTTTTACGAAAGGTTATACATTCATTTCTGTTGTATATTCTTATTTGGGAAGATTTCATGATTTTACCTCTAAAAATCAGTTAATACGGTATGACATAATTTGTTGATTCATTTACTTTTCGAGGAAATAAAGGATACCATTTACTAAAAGGATGATTAGGAGAATAAGTTGTGTCACCCCACCAAAGAACCAACGGACAGTTATTAGCAATATTTCTATAGGTAATAAATACTGAACCAAAACCAAGAGATTCTAAATACTCATAACCCATAGGTCGCATAGAAGGTTTACGGTTTTCTGGTAAAGATGCTATGTAAGCTCCTTTTCTTAAAAAAGCTGATTCTACAATATTCCTAGCTTTAGGAGTAGAGAATAATGTCTCTGTGTTAGGTACTCTATCAGGACGAAATAATCTTGGATTAACAGATTTTTTTGCAGAGTTTTCATTAACTATTTTAACAAAATTATTTACTAACTCATCATCAAAAATTTCTTTTGACCATAAGCATTCATATATTTCCTGATTTCTGGATATATTATTATCAAATTTTAAAAAAGATCCAGTCTTGACAGATACCGATCTTCGTTGCGCTAGTGGTATTAATTTCCGATCAATATAATAACTTACACCAGAAATATGACGACCTAAAAAAATCAAATAAATAGTTGTATTAGGAATAGCTTGATTGAACCATCTTTCAATATCATAGTAAACTGTACTTCCAGAAAATAGACAATCATCTAAATATATATAACCAAGAGGTTGTGAAGATGCTTGATTAATGGTAATTCCATATTCACGTATCGTAATTTCATTAGCTAATTTCAGTAAATCTTTTTGACTACTTCCTTTGCGCTGAATATCTAGGAACTGGAAGTAGGGAATTACCCCTGAAGGATTTTTACCAAAAATTATCTCAGATGTTAAAATCTCATTTAGAAAAGATTCAGCTTGAGATTTAGATATATAATACTTACTCAGCAGATAACTCATTTCCGCCAGAATAATTAATTGTTCATCATTATCAAACTGGGATACCCACCTATCAATGTGATCAGTGGTCATAGGAGGAATTTCACTGAAGCGATAATCGCTAATAGTGGTGGCTATTGATTCTAGTAAATTTTGGCGATTCATTTGAGATATTCTTGTTAAACGATTAAAAAATTGACAGTTAAAGCATTCATTGTCATATCCTCATTGAATGTTCAGGGAGAAAATTTAACTATCTCATATCCTATTCTATATTATTAGTTACCAATTAATAGCAACTACCCTAATTTTCGGCGATTCCTTTTGATCATATAAATCAATTATCTGTTATGTTCAGAAGTCGGGGATCTGGTTGATAACTGATTTAACATACTTAAAACGTCCATTCATGATCTGGATCATCAAGTGCAGCAGTAACATTTGCTAAATTTGCTAATTCAAAAAGATTAGGATTGTACCCAAATGCTGGATACAGTTGATTTGCCCAGCATTGTCTCCAATCTTGAATAATGTTTGGAATCACCCTAGCTTCATTAACTGGAGCAGTAATAAGGCATCGGCGTGCGCGAAGTAAATTATCTGTTCGGCTTCCTGGACACATACCGATCTTCCGAGTCATAAGTATTGTTCTTGCTTGGTTTCCACTAGGTAAAGTTTCATCCCAATTTTCAGGCCACTCATATACGTGCTTAAAATAGTTGGCTGCGGTATCTATAATCGCTATCTTACTAAGATTGGTTGATGGGTCAGTCTGTGCATAAGTTGACATTTTGTCAATCTTATTCGATGGTATCAAATCTAGCGCACGTTCATCTTTTCCTAACTCCAATAATATTGATATCGTTTGTGTAATTGCGGCTTGACCAAGTACAAAGGCAGAACCGATTAATAGTCCCATTTCATCATGATAATGCTCTGTTTCAACTGTCCAGTATTTCCTAGCAGCCCATCCACCCTTCTCACTCATTTGCGCCTTGGCTTCATCAACTGCGTCTGCTATCGTATCTGCCACCCCCTGAATAGGAAATATCTCAAAGGGATCTGCAAGTTGTTCAAGAAGCCATTCTGTTCCTCGTGCAAGAGCCATATTTATGCAGAAAAATTAAGCGATCGCCCAACCCAAAACCAGAATATCACAATACTGTCAGCGTGAAACTTTTACTACATAAAATACTATTCATGTAAACATAATTTACAAATAAAAGCTAAATACTTTATTCTTTATTAAGATTCATTAATAAATATGATGTTTTTTATATCATTTTGTGTCATGTAGGGGACAAAATCCCCACAGAATCAGAGTTTTCTGATAAAAAACACTTATTGCCGAAAAAAATCATGAAGTTAGTAGCGGCATCAACCGTGAATAACTTCTTGTAGAGAACACGCCTCAAAGGAGCTTATTTCAATGTTCACCCACGTCAAGTCCACCATTCGTCATATTGCGCCTGATAACTTACGCGGACGTAATTTAATCAAGGTGGTCTATGTCGTGCTAGAGTCCCAGTACCAGAGTGCCTTGTCGCAAGCGGTTCGGACGATTAACGCCAACCACCCAAACCTGGCGATTGAAATCAGTGGTTATTTGATTGAAGAACTTCGTGATCCAGAAAATTACGCAGAGTTCAAACGGGAAATGGAGAGTGCGAATGTATTCATTGCCTCACTGATTTTTATCGAAGACTTAGCACAAAAAGTAGTAGCCGCCGTAGAACCACACCGCGATAACTTAGATGTTTCCGTGGTTTTTCCCTCCATGCCAGAAGTTATGCGCCTCAATAAAATGGGTAGCTTCTCTTTGGCGCAATTGGGTCAATCTAAGAGTGTTATTGCCCAATTCATGCGGAAACGCAAGGAAAAATCCGGTGCAGGCTTCCAAGATGGAATGCTGAAACTATTAAGAACACTACCCCAAGTGCTGAAATTCCTGCCAATGGAAAAAGCACAGGACGCAAGAAATTTCATGCTCAGTTTTCAGTATTGGCTAGGTGGTTCTCCAGAAAACCTGGAAAACTTCTTACTAATGCTGGCTGATAAATATGTATTTAAAGATGTAGACAAACAAAATCTGCCTTCTTCATCATATCAAGCGCCGGTCGTATATCCAGATTTGGGTATTTGGCATCCTTTAGCGCCGAGTATGTTTGAGGATGTGAAAGAATATCTCAACTGGTACACAGCCCGCAAAGATATATCCAAGGATTTAAAAGACCCCTTAGCGCCTTGTGTGGGACTGGTTTTACAACGTAGTCACCTAGTTACAGGTGATGATGCCCATTATGTCGCCATTGTCCAGGAATTGGAATCACGAGGGGCAAAGGTTCTCCCTGTGTTTGCTGGTGGTTTGGATTTCTCTAAACCGATAGAAGCTTATTTCTACGAACCAACTACTAAAATGCAGTTAGTAGATGCAGTGGTATCTTTAACTGGTTTTGCTTTGGTGGGTGGACCAGCTAGACAAGACCATCCTAAAGCTATTGAAGCATTAAAACGGTTAAATCGTCCTTACATGGTGGCGTTGCCCTTGGTCTTCCAAACCACCGAAGAGTGGCTAGATAGCGATTTGGGGTTACATCCCATTCAAGTGGCTTTACAGATTGCTATACCTGAACTTGACGGGGCAATTGAGCCAATTATATTATCAGGTAAAGATGGGACAACGGGGAAAGCGATCGCTCTCCAAGATAGAGTAGAAATAGTCGCTCAACGTGCTTTAAAATGGGCAAATCTCCGCCGTAAACCCAAACTTGACAAAAAAGTTGCCATCACCGTTTTCAGTTTCCCCCCCGATAAAGGCAACGTGGGAACAGCCGCATACTTAGATGTATTCGGTTCTATCCATGAAGTGATGAAAGGGCTAAGAAACAACGGTTACGACGTGCAGGACATTCCAGAAACCGCCCAAGAATTACTAGAACAAGTCATCCACGACGCACAAGCACAATACAACAGTCCTGAACTGAACATAGCTTACAAAATGTCCGTGCCAGAATATGAAGCACTGACACCATACTCCCAACGCTTAGAAGAAAACTGGGGACCACCTCCAGGAAACTTAAACAGCGATGGACAAAATCTCTTGATTTACGGGAAACAATTTGGTAATGTATTTATTGGTGTACAACCAACATTTGGTTATGAAGGCGACCCCATGCGGTTGTTATTCTCCCGTTCTGCCAGTCCTCACCACGGGTTTGCAGCTTACTACACCTATTTAGAACGGATTTGGGGCGCTGATGCTGTGTTACACTTTGGTACACATGGCTCATTGGAATTTATGCCCGGTAAGCAAATGGGGATGTCTGGCGATTGTTACCCAGATCAACTAATTGGCTCAATTCCCAACCTGTATTATTACGCAGCCAATAACCCCAGTGAAGCCACAATTGCCAAACGTCGCAGTTATGCAGAAACCATTTCTTACCTGACACCACCTGCGGAAAATGCTGGTTTATACAAAGGTTTGAAGGAACTCAGCGAGTTAATTGCTTCTTACCAAACTTTGAAAGACACTGGACGCGGTGTTTCCATTGTCAATTCCATCATGGATAAATGCCGCATTGTCAATCTGGACAAAGATATTCACTTACCAGAAACCGATTCTAAGGATATGTCCTCAGAAGAACGGGATAACATTGTTGGTAACGTTTATCGTCGGTTGATGGAGATTGAATCACGGTTGTTGCCTTGTGGACTGCACGTAATTGGTAAACCTCCTACTGCCGAAGAAGCGATCGCTACTTTGGTCAACATTGCTAGTTTAGATCGTCAAGAGGAAGAACTGCAAGGCTTACCCGGAATTATCGCTAATAGTCTGGGACGCAACATTGAAGATATCTACAAAAACAACGACGCGGGAATTTTGGAGGATGTGCAATTACTCCAAGATATCACCCTCGCTACCCGTGCGGCTGTCACAGCTTTAGTACAGGAACAAATTGACGCAGAAGGTAGAGTTTCCCTAGTTTCCAAGTTGAATTTCTTCAACATGGGTAAAAAAGAACCTTGGGTAGAATCTCTGCATCAATCAGGTTATCCCAAAGTTGACACTTCTGCGTTAAAACCCCTGTTTGAATATTTGGAATTTTGTCTAAAACAAGTTTGTGCAGATAACGAACTCGGTGGACTTCTCCAAGGTTTGGAAGGTGAATATATCCTCCCCGGACCCGGTGGTGATCCTATCCGTAACCCAGACGTTTTACCAACCGGTAAAAATATACACGCCTTAGATCCCCAATCTATCCCCACATCTGCCGCAGTCCAATCAGCGAAAATCGTCGTTGATAGGTTGTTAGAACGGAACAAGTCTGAAAATGATGGAAACTGGCCAGAAACCATTGCCTGTGTCCTCTGGGGTACAGATAACATCAAAACCTACGGTGAATCCCTAGCCCAAATTATGTGGATGGTGGGAGTGCGTCCAGTTCCCGATGCTTTGGGAAGGGTGAACAAGTTGGAATTGATACCTTTAGAAGAATTGGGAAGACCCAGAATTGATGTTGTAATTAACTGTTCTGGTGTATTCCGCGACTTGTTCATTAACCAAATGAACCTACTTGACCAAGGTGTGAAAATGGCTGCTGAAGCTGATGAACCTTTGGAAATGAACTTTGTCCGCAAGCACGCTTTGAAACAAGCGGAGGAAATGGGGATAAATCTGCGTCAAGCTGCAACTCGCGTTTTCTCTAATGCTTCTGGTTCTTATTCTTCTAACATTAACTTAGCGGTTGAGAATAGCACTTGGGATAGTGAAGCTGAGTTGCAAGAAATGTATTTGAAGCGCAAATCTTTCTCTTTCAATTCTGATAATCCTGGTGTTATGGATGAGTCACGGCAGATTTTTGAAACTACTTTGAAAACTGCTGATGCAACTTTCCAAAATCTCGATTCTTCGGAAATCAGTTTAACAGATGTTTCCCATTATTTTGACTCAGATCCGACTAAGTTAGTGGCAAGTCTGCGTGCAGATGGCAAGAAACCATCTTCTTATATTGCAGATACAACTACAGCAAATGCACAGGTCAGAACTTTATCAGAAACTGTGCGTTTAGATGCGCGGACGAAGTTATTAAATCCCAAATGGTATGAGGGGATGTTGTCTCACGGTTACGAAGGTGTGCGCGAACTTTCTAAACGGTTGGTAAATACCACCGGTTGGAGTGCGACTGCTGGTGCTGTGGATAACTGGATTTATGAGGACACGAATGAGACTTTCATCAAAGATGAGGAAATGCAAAAGCGTCTCATGAATCTCAATCCTCATTCTTTCCGCAAGATTGTTTCTACTTTATTGGAAATGAATGGACGCGGTTATTGGGAGACTAGCGAGGAGAATTTAGACAAGTTAAGAGAGTTGTATCAGGAGGTGGAAAATCGGATTGAAGGAATTGAGTAAACATTCTCAGTCTGGATAACGCGTATCAATTTTAGGGACACGGATATCTGTGTCCCTATTTTTTATGTATTTATGATGACAAATTAATCACTCAGAGTAACCAACTGTTTTGAGATTATTATTTCAGTTGATCTCTTGACATGACATCATATTGTGATATCATGGTAGTTAGGTCGTAACCAAATACAAGTTAAGGAAAGGTGTTAACAAAACAATGAAACGTTCTGTAAAGCTAGGTTCAACGCTTTTATACTTAATATGTGATGTCAGTAGCTTCATTGAAAGGTTGCAACTTTCTTTAGCTTGGCTGGCTTATGAACCAGTAGTAACATCACCGGGGAGTAATGAATGGATCTCAACAATAAACAAAGAAAAACTTTAGAATTAATTTTTACAAATCCTGTACCAGCAAATATTATTTGGCAAGATATTGAAAGTCTATTTACAGCTTTAGGTGCTTATATTAGTCAAGGAAGCGGTTCACGAGTAGGAGTTAAATTAAATGATGTTAAAGGTCATTTTCATGAACCACATCCAGAAAAAGAAACCGATAAAGGAGCGGTAAAAGCAGTGAGAGAATTTTTGACAAAAGCAGGAATTGAACCATAACTAGTTAGTTAATTTATAATTTATCCATATTGAAGATTTGGGGCAATAAAAAAAATTGCCTCAACCACAACAAAATCGAGTTAAGGTTATTAAAGTTATGTTGACTTACAAAGGATATACAGCATCAATTGAAGTAGATGTAGAAGCAGGAATACTTTTTGGTCGTGTTCTAGATATTAATGATGTTGTTACTTTTAAAGCTAAAACTGTCGAAGAAGCACGTCAAGAATTTGAAACTTCTATTGATGGCTATCTAGCTTTTTGTGAAGAATTAGGAGAAGAACCTGATAAACCTTTTTCTGGAAAATTACCATTTCGTACAACACCAGAACATCATCGGAAAATTTTTATTGCAGCTAAAAAAGCTGGAAAAAGTATCAATGCTTGGATGGATGAAATGTTAATCAATGCCGCTGAAAAATCAGTCAAAGCATAGATTATTATATGGATAATATAACGTTGTATCTACCTTCATCAATTCAAATAACATATAATCAATTTTTTGAATTATGTCAAATCAATGAATTAATCAAAATTGAACGTAGTGCTGATGGTAGTCTGATATTAAAGCCTTTATTGGGTGGTATATCTAGCA
This sequence comes from Cronbergia sp. UHCC 0137, assembly GCF_034932285.1. Lineage (NCBI taxonomy): Bacteria > Bacillati > Cyanobacteriota > Cyanophyceae > Nostocales > Nostocaceae > Cronbergia > Cronbergia sp. UHCC 0137. The sequence goes on along the minus strand of NZ_JAYGHC010000085.1, from coordinate 1,322 downwards.
ATATTAATGCTGGTTTAACTGCTCAATTAGCAAATTGGAACGATGATAAATCACAAGGTGTAGTTTTTGGTTCTGATGTCGGTTTTATTTTACCAAATGGTGCGATTCGTTCTCCTAGTGCTGCTTGGATACAGTTAGAAAGATGGGATGCTTTAAGTGATCAGGAAAAACAAAAATTTCCTCCCTTATGTCCTGATTTTGTAATTGAGTTACTTTCTCCTAGTGATAGTTTGAAGACGACACAGGAAAAGATGAAGGAATATATAGATAATGGTGTGCGTTTGGGTATATTAATTAATCGTAAATCTCGCCAAGTAGAGATTTATAGACCAGGAAAAGAGGTTGAGGTTTTAGATTCTCCTACTACGGTTTCGGGGGAAGATGTTTTAAAGGGGTTTGTTTTGAATTTGGGGATGATTTGGTAGTTTATTCTTGTATAGAATTATTTAGTTGTTAATAATGATGCAAGTAAATTTGATATTTGTAAATGTTAATTTTTGAATTATAGAAAAAGAAATTTTATGTCTTTTAAAGGCTTTAGTAAAAAAGTTGAAAAACAGAAGCAATTGAGAAAAATCAATAAAATTAAGAAAAATCTTGAAAATACTGAAACAGTAAAACAAAAAGCAATATATTTTGGTAAAAAAATTACTGATGATTGGATAAAAATATCTAATTCAATTAGATTGAAATCTGAGCAGCACTATGGAAAAATTCTAATAGAATCTCGTTTATTAATGATTGCAGCACTGACGGACTTGCTACTTTATAGAGCTGGTATTCCTGGAAATACAAATGAACAATTAGGAAATATATTACAACTCATAACTATCTTTTCACAAGGACAATTCTATACTGAAAAACTGATTTCAGAAGGACAGTATGTTAAAGCATCTGCCGTAATAAAACAAGAAATAGAAATAATTGCTCGTATTACGGAATTAAAAAAAGGAGTTGCTAAAGATGGGAGAACTCCAAATGTTAAATATGCGCCTCCTACATTTAATGAACATTATGGTGATATGAATAATATAGCCCATATTTCTAAACCAAATATTCTAGCTGTTTTACATTCAATTGACGGAGGTACTTTCAGCGCAACATCAATTACACCTATTTTTAACGGAAATCTTGCTAAGAATCTTTATGAAATACATCTTATTATTTTTTACAATATTATTATAGAGTCAATTGAGTTATTTCAACAGTTATATCCAGACGATTTGGAATTGGTTTTACCTGCTTGTAAAATACTTGAAATTATTGTTGATTATTTTAAAACAGCAGGAATTATTAAAGATAATGAACTAAAGTAATAAATA
>NZ_JAYGHC010000084.1:0-16114 GCF_034932285.1 Cronbergia sp. UHCC 0137 | reverse complement strand
GAGCAGAAAAAGAACGTCAACGGGCGGAATTGGAACGCCAACGGGCGGAAAAAGCGATCGCGCAATTAAAAGCTTTGGGTATTGAACCAGAAATCTAAGGTTTATTAGATTAATTTTAAGTCTCATAAGTCAGACTAATTTCTAGTTCTTGGATTTGTGAGGCTTCAATTTCCAAAAAATCGTTACTTTGCAGAATTTTATAGAGATTTACGTGTTTTTCTAATAAGCAAGCGTGACCACTATCAGGTAATATAACTTTTTTGGTATTGGGTAAAATATTCATTAATCGCTGAACTTCTGTTTCCGAAGGTAAAAGCCTGTCGCTTCCTCCAGCAATTAGTAAAACTTGTTGTTCTAGTAGTTGCAATTGTGCTTCTTCAACTTGAAACTCTCGCAGCAAAGATAAACGCCAATTAACTGTTTCTGGTGGTACAGAACGCATAGTTTTTAATAATTCATGGCGATCGCTACTAGACATTCTCGCTAAAGATGCCAAAAAAGGCAACAAACCCAATGCTCCCAGATCATAAAAAGATGATGGTACAAAGGAAGTGAGTTGAGATACTGAATTTAACCAAGGACGCAACTGAAAAGCCGAAGCGGGATTAATTAAAATAATGCGTTTAAATAACTGCGGTGACTCAATAGCCACTTTCATCGCCAAACAGCCCCCAAAGGACTCTCCACACAGGTAAACTGCTCTTTGGCAGCTTTTTTCTAATTCGGCGTGAATTAGGTCTAAAACGTTCTTAGTTAGCACTTCCCAGGTGGTCAGGTCTTTTCTGGGTATCGCTAAACAACGGACATCAAAACCAAGTTCTAACCCCGCAGTTTGCGATCGCAATAGTTGACCTGTTCCATCCATCCCTGGTAAATAGACAAACAATGGATATTCTAATCGTACCTGTTTAGGAGTTAAAAAACAAGGCTTATGTTCAACTTCTGGCATTTTCAGTATCTATTTTCAGGTTTTTAGCTTTCTTTAATATAGGACTATAAACTGCAAAAATCAGCTTTTCCACATAAACAAACCCTCAGTCTGAAATCCTGATTACAGAATTTAGTGAAGATTCAATGAATTATATAGAAATGAGTGGAGGCGCTTCAGCTACTCTTAGGTAAAGGGTAATTTTCCCCTCGTCTCTGACTAATAACAACCTTGACGTAGTAAACTAGCAATTTCGCTGTGACACTGTTGTGTAAGTTTATTGACGACGGTTTTAGCCTGTTTACCCTGATACTGTTTGTAATCTTGGGAAGTAATCCAATAGGGATGACCCACCAACACCGCTACCCGACGGTATATTACCACAGGATGCCAACCAGGTGTTTGAAACAAAGGTTCAGAAGGGTCAAATACACTCAATAATCTGGTGGGAAAAGCTGTAGTGTTAACCTCTTCCAAGGAGGCGATCGCTACTGGTAAAACTGCCAAATCTGATACATCAGCCCGCAATGCTAAATGAGCAAAACCCCTTTGAAATTCACCTAATTGATTAGGTTGGGTTAGTTTCACCATTGGTTGCGTTCCTTCGGGAAACACTCCTACCATCTGCTTAGATTGTAACAGTTTTTCTGACTGGATCAAAAAACTTTGCTGGCGATTTTGCACTTTCTCTAAAGGAAAACAACCCAATTGTTCAGTGACAATTTCTTTAATTAGGGGAACTTGTCCCATGTAATGATGACAAGCAAAACGAATGGGAGTTGATAAAGCCGTCATTAACAGAAGTGCATCCATAAAACTGCGGTGATTACTCACTACTAACACATTCGCATCGCCAGGAATCCGATCTTCATAATAGCGAAATATTTGTGTTGAAAAAGACGCAAGTAAGCAGCGAGAAATATCTAAAGGGCTATTTTGACTCATAGTTAAACATTATATCCTTTCAGAAAATATCGCAATTTATGTTGATTTAATTCTTTCTTTATTATACCGTCATTTTTTTTAGAGCCGAATCTAGTCATCATCAAGACAATCATCTTTTTACAACTTTGATCAGTTTGGTGTAAATAAACCAATCATTTTAAATTTCTCAAAAGCTTACGCCATCTTGACTTTGAATTTTGATTTTTGTATGGGCATATCCCAATACCTCCACCTTCTGTCCTGTCACAACCAATGGAGTAAACAGCTTTCACCATGATTACCACCGACTACTTTCCCTCATTTCCCAACAAATCAGCCGGAATTTATAGATATGACAAAAAAACTCTGAAGCCGAGAAATTTGCTAATATTAAAATATTGTTTGAAAAAACAGGAGTAATGTTCTATAATTGCGTGGTTTTACAGACTTAAGTTAGACATAAAACCGTTTAATAAGTTGTTTTTTATTGTGCATGAATCTAGTGGATAAAGCAGAAAAGACCTTTGTACTCACAACCCCTCTATACTATGTTAACGATATTCCCCATATTGGCAGTGCTTATACAACAATAGCTGCCGATGTAGTGGCCAGATTTCAGCGCCTCCAGGGAAACAAGGTACTATTAATCACCGGAACAGATGAACATGGACAAAAAATTGAGCGTTCAGCAGCCACATTAGGAAAAGCCCCACAGGAGTTTTGTGATCAAATAGTACCTAGTTTTATCAGCCTGTGGGAGGTGCTAAATATTCAATACGATCGCTTTAGCCGGACTACAGATCCCCGTCATCACGCCATAGTTCAAGAGTTCTTCAGTCGAGTTTGGGAAAATGGTGATATTTACCAAGGACAACAAAAAGGTTGGTATTGCGTCTCCTGTGAAGAATTTAAAGAAGAACGGGAACTCCTAGACGGTAAACGCTGCCCTATCCATACTACCAAAGAAGTAGAGTGGCGAGATGAGCAAAACTACTTTTTCCGTCTATCCAAATATCAAACCAAGCTGGAAGAATTTTACCAATCCCATCCAGATTTTATCCAGCCAGCAAGTAGACGCAATGAAGTCTTGAGTTTTGTCAGTCAGGGATTACAAGACTTTTCGATTTCCCGGGTAAATCTCGATTGGGGTTTTCCTGTACCTGTAGACTCCAAACATACCCTTTATGTCTGGTTTGACGCGCTGCTGGGTTATGTTACAGCCTTGTTAGAACCTGATGCAGAACCAAACTTAACTAATGCTTTAGAAAGATGGTGGCCAATTAATTTACACCTGATTGGTAAAGATATTCTGCGATTTCATGCAGTTTACTGGCCAGCCATGCTGATGTCAGCAGGGTTATCTTTACCAGAAAGAGTATTTGGCCACGGTTTTTTAACTAAAGATGGTCAAAAAATGGGTAAGACTCTGGGTAACACCCTTGATCCTGTGGGGTTAGTTAAACGTTATGGTAGTGACTCTGTTCGTTATTACTTCCTTAAGGAAATCGAATTTGGCAAGGATGGAGATTTTAATGAGATTAGGTTCATTAATGTTCTGAATGCAGATTTGGCAAATGATTTAGGTAATTTGTTAAATCGTACCTTGAACATGGTGAAAAAATACTGCGCTGGTAATGTGCCGTCAATCGTCCAGGAAGCTATTCCGGCTAATAATCCTTTAAAAGCGATTGGTCTAACTTTGGGGGAACGAGTTAAACAAGCTTATGAAGCATTAGCTTTTAATCAGTCTTGTGAAGCGGTTTTATCCTTGGTACAAGCCAGTAATAAGTTTATTGATGATCAAGCACCATGGTCATTATATAAACAAGGAAAACAGGAGGAAGTCGAAGCGGTACTCTATACGGTTTTAGAATCGGTCAGATTAGCAGCTTATCTTCTGTCTCCTATTATTCCTAATATCAGTGGCGATATTTATCAGCAACTGGGCTGGAAGATTGATTTTAATGATCAAAAAGAGAGTTTAATTGTTGCACCTTTTGCCACTCATGCAACATGGGGAATACTTTCTAATCAACAACAATTGGGTACACCCCAACCAATTTTTAAACGTATAGAAACCCCAAAAACCGATTAGCATTCTCAATTTTTGATTTACTCACAAAATTTATTCGGGGCTTAGTTTATTAGCCCCGGAAGCTTATCATAAATCGCTTTAAAAAGCCCATAAAAGTTAACTTTCTCTATCATAACAGGGATAAAACAGAGGTATGACAACAATGTTGAACAACTTGGAAAACGACTCGATTTTTTCACCAGAACAGGTTTTGGAAAATCGGGGTCGGGTAGCGATATTTATAGATGGCTCTAATCTATTTTATGCGGCACTGCAATTAGGGATCGAAATTGATTACACTAAGTTATTGTGTCGTTTAACTGGGGGATCAAGGTTGTTGCGTTCTTTCTTCTATACGGGAGTAGATCGTACCAATGAGAAACAGCAAGGGTTTTTGTTGTGGATGCGTCGTAATGGCTATCGAGTTATTGCTAAGGATTTGGTACAGTTACCAGATGGCTCTAAGAAGGCTAATTTGGATGTAGAAATAGCTGTAGACATGATGGCGCTAGTTGATTCCTATGATACCGCAGTTTTAGTTAGTGGTGATGGCGATTTAGCCTATGCTGTTAATTCTGTGAGTTATCGTGGTGTGCGGGTAGAGGTGGTAAGTTTGCGTTCTATGACCAGTGATAGTTTAATTAATGTGAGCGATCGCTATATTGATCTAGAAGCTATCAAAGAAGATATTCAAAAAACCCCCCGTCAAAGCTACCCATATCGACCTTTATCTGGTATGGGATTTTTGGAAGACCCCAGAAGCAGTGATGGACATTTAGGAATCCCCGAATAATAATGCTACATCAACAAGGCAGGACGAATGGAAGAGACAATTCAAAAGCTCAGAGGGGAAATCATAAATACTCCCCTCAGTTCTATTCATTTCGACAATTACAACTAAATTGGTATCACCTGCCGTTGACTTTATGTTTGCTTATGGGGCTATCATCCTGCGTTAATCCTTCTCCAACTCCACCAAATATTCAGGAATCAGCTAAACAAGACCTAGATAGTAAATTAACTTTTTTTGGTGTAGCTTTAGAACAATTTGATGAAACAGGCCGACCGATTTGGAAAGTTAAAGCTAAACAAGCAAAATATACTAAAGAAAAACAAATCGCCCAAGCAGAAAAGCCCAATGGTGAATTATATCAAGATGGTAAAGTTGTATATAACATTAAAGCAGATCAAGCGGATATAGAGCAAGATGGTAAGCAATTATTACTCAAGGGTAAAATTGTAGCCACCGATCCCCGTAATGGTATTGTATTACAAGGTAATGAATTGGAATGGCGACCCCAGGAAGATTTATTAATTGTTCGCAATCAGTTAAATGGTAATCACAAACAATTACAAGCGGTGGCTAAGGAAGCTAGAGTTAAAACCCGTGAACAGAGGGTAGAATTTTTTGGGGGGGTGGTAGCGAAGTCTGTTGATCCCCCATTGCAAATCCAGAGTGAGCATTTGACTTGGAAAATTAAAGAAGATAAACTAATTAGCGATCGCCCTATTCAAATCGACCGTTACAAAAATAATCAAATCACAGATAGAGGTCGGGGAAATGCAGCCCAAGTGAATTTAAAAACCAAAGTAGCAACTATTAAACCCAATGCTCAATTAGAGTTACTAGACCCACCAATGCAAATAGTTAGTAACTCGATGACTTGGAACATGAACACAGAAATAGTCACGACAAATTCCCCTGTGCGTATCCTCCACCGGACAGAAAATGTGAATGTAACTGGCAATCAAGCCGAAATGAAAATCCCCCAAAAAACCGTTTATTTAACAGGTAATGTTCAAGCCGTTGGTCAACGTCGCCAGACTTTAACATCAAATCAACTCACTTGGTATTTAGAAAAGAAATTACTAGAAGCCCAAGGAAATGTAGTTTACCGTCAAATTGAACCAAAATTAACTTTCACAGGGGAAACAGCCGTAGGCAACCTACAAACAGAAAACATTGTAGTCAAAGGTGGTAGTTCCAGTAATAGAGTATTAACGGAAATTATCCCCCAAGAAAAAGGGCAGTAAAATTTGATGTAAAAATCTATAACCTAAATTTGGAAAATTATATCTCAAAATATATGGTATGAAAAGTATTTTTTTTTGCTGCCAAATTACAAATTATTTTCGTTTATTTTTAGGAATTTTACTCAGTTTCTCGCTGTTATTTTTATCGGGTTGTGAGTCTAATTTACACAAAGATAGTAATGTAATTCATCTTACATTATGGCAATCAATTAATCCTCCAACAAACCGTGATGTTTTTCAAAGACTGGTTAAAAAATTTAATCAGAAATATAGTGATATTCAAGTAGATTCTGTTTATGCAGAAGGACTACCGAAAATATTAACGGCTGTTGTTGGTAATTCACCACCAGATATTTTGTCTTTTTACCCTCAACTTACAGGTCAGTTTGTAGAATTGGGAGCAATTGTCCCTTTAGAGCAATGGTTTGATCAATTAGCAGTAAAATCGGAAGTTATTCCCAATGCAATGGAGGAATTAAAATTAGATGGTCACTTGTGGTCAATTCCTCTTTATACAAGTAATATAGCTATTTTTTATCGTCCTAAACTATTTGAGGCTGGGGGAATCAAAGAATTACCTAAAAGTTGGGAAGAACTACGTCAAGTTGCTAAAAAATTGACTATTGATAAAAATGGGGACGGGCGACTAGACCAACATGGGATATTATTACCTTTAGGAAAGAAAGAATGGACTGTTTTTAGTTGGTTTCCGTTTTTATTAAGTGCTGGTGGGGAGATAGTAACTAATGGCTATCCAAATTTAACCAATCCTGGAGCTATTACTGCTTTAAAATTTTGGGAATCTCTAATTAAAGATGGTTCAGCAATTCTTTCTGCACCTGAACGGGGTTATGAGGAAGATGATTTTGTTGCCGGTCGTGTGGCTATGCAAATAACCGGACCCTGGACTTATATTACTAGGTCTAAGGTCGATTATAATCTTTTTTCCATACCAACTAAACTTAAAAAAGCGACGGTGATTGGTGGTGGAAATCTCTATGTGATGAAGACTAATCCCGCAAGAGAAAAGGCAGCACTGAGGTTTTTAGAGTTTGTGATGAGTGAAGAATTTCAAACAGAATGGTCTGTAGGTACGGGTTTTTTACCAGTTAATATTAATTCTGCCAAAAGTCCAACTTATCAAGAATACCTCCGTTCTAAACCTTGGTTAAAGGTGTTTATAGAGCAGATGTCTGTGGCACGTCCTCGACCAGTTATTGCTGGATACAATCGTTTATCTAATAGTCTTGATCGAGCAATTGAGTCTACATTAATGGGTAAATCTTCGGCTGAACTAGCACTCAAAGAAGCTCAAGAGCGTTTAGAGTTGATTTGGAATACCGAAAGTAGAAAAACCCCACCTGTATCAAAAGCCAAGCTCTGAAAGTAATCTGGGGTATAAGAAATGATATCGTTAGTCATTTGTTTGGGTTTAAGTTATATATTGATACAATACACTCATTAAATTACTGAAAATATTATATCTTGGGCGCGTTGGTATATATTAAAGTGTTAAAATTGAAATATTGTTAAAAATTTCCATCCCATTTGTCGGAGTTTAAATAGCCGGAAGTGTGATGCTGATTTCCTACTTTGGTTTTAACAGACTAATTATTTAGATACATCTACTGTAATGGTTAACTCTGCAACTTCTCCCCTGGACAACCGTAGGCCTTCTAAAGTGGAAGGACTAAAAGAAAATAGTAATTTTTTACGTGAACCTGTAGCGACAGAAATATTACAAGATACCACACACTTCAGTGAAGATGCGGTACAAATCCTCAAATTTCATGGTTCGTATCAACAGGATAATCGTGACAATCGGGTGAAAGGACAAGAAAAAGATTACCAAATGATGTTGCGGACTAAAAATCCGGGCGGATTTGTGCCACCAGAGCTATATTTGGCGTTAGATAAGCTGGCGGATGAATATGGTAATCAGACATTGAGAACCACGACTAGACAGGGTTTTCAGTTGCATGGTATTCTAAAGAAGAATCTGAAGAGTGCGATCGCGATCATTGTCCAAAATCTAGGCTCAACTTTGGGTGCTTGTGGGGATTTAAACCGCAACGTCATGGCTCCCCCCGCCCCCTTTAAAAATCGTCCAGAATATCAGTATGCTTGGGAATATGCCCAAAATATCGCTGATTTACTCTCTCCCCAAACCGGTGCTTATTACGAAATTTGGTTAGATGGGGAAAAGGCCATTAGCGCCGAAGAAGACCCAGAGGTGAAAGCAGCACGACAAAGCAACGGCAACGGTACTGTTATCCATGATAGTGAAGAACCAATTTATGGGACTCACTATATGCCCCGTAAATTTAAAGTTTCTGTGACAGTTCCCGGTGATAATTCCATTGATTTGTATTCCCAAGACCTAACTTTGGTCGTAATCACCAATAAAAAGGGAGAATTGGCAGGATTTGACGTTTTTGCCGGTGGTGGTTTAGGCAGAACACACAATAAAGAAGAAACCTTTGCCAGAATTGCCGATCCTATCTGTTATGTAGCCAAAGCCGATGTTTATAATCTAGTGAAAGCCATTGTTGCCACTCAGAGAGATTATGGCGATCGCACTGACCGACGACACGCTAGACTAAAATATCTGATCAATGATTGGGGTGTCGATAAATTCCGCACCCAAGTAGAAGAATACTTTGGTAAAACCCTCGAACCCTTTAAAACCTTACCCAAATTCAAATATCAAGACTTTTTGGGATGGAATGAACAAGGTGACGGTAAACTATTTTTAGGCATTTCCATTGAAAACGGTCGCGTTAAAGATGAAGGTACGTTCCAGTTAAAAACAGCCCTCCGCACAATTGTAGAGCAGTTTAACCTACCTATCCGTCTGACACCCAACCACAACCTAATTTTTTACGACATCCCACCAGAAGACAAAGCAGCCATAGAAGAGATTTTAGACAAATGCGGTGTTATCGCTGATCCTAGTCAAATTGCCCCTTTAACACGGTATGCAATGGCTTGTCCGGCTTTACCTACCTGCGGGTTAGCAATCACAGAATCAGAACGGATCATCCCCAGCATTTTGGAAAGGATTCGTAAACTTTTAGATAGTTTCGGTTTACAAAAAGATCATTTTGTGGTAAGGATGACAGGCTGCCCCAATGGTTGCGCTCGTCCCTACATGGCAGAATTGGGTTTTGTGGGTAGCGCACCGGAATCTTATCAAGTTTGGTTAGGGGGTTCACCAGATCAAACCCGTTTGGCTCAACCTTTCACCGACAAACTGCACGAAAATGACATAGAAAGTTTCCTAGAACCGATTTTTGTTTATTTTAAAAAGTCGCGGAAAGGGAAAGAGAGTTTTGGCGATTTTTGTAACCGAGTTGGTTTTGAATCTATTCGGGAATTTATCACCAATTACACACCAGGAGAACCTACCAGTAGTGGTAAATCGCGTCACCGGGTAAGTTTGCGAGATGATGTTTATTTACATCTCAAAGAAACAGCCGAAAAGCAAGAACGTCCAATGACAGATTTGGTACATGAGGCTTTAGATAAGTATTTCCAAACTTTGTAGAAAGACATTTTAACGCAAAGTAGGGTGGGCAATGCCCACCTTATATTTAAATACCACTACCATTATTTTTACGAGATTATTTTCCTATCTGAATTACACAAAAGAAATGGAATATTTACTAACTCTGAAATTCAGACTTTTGAAAAAACTCAAGTTATGACCTTGTAGAGTATATACTCCTTTACTCTCACGCTAAAGTGTCTAATTCAAGATTTTATCTTAACATATTCCCTAAAAACTGGAGATAAATTAAACAATTTTTTATCACCTTCTACTGACGTAACTAAATAACGCTTTTTTAAAGAATGTAAGCCATTAATTAATTCCATAGAAGACAAATAAGACAACTTTTCTTTTAAGTCTTCTCTAGTCAAAAGTTGATTAGATTCACTTATTTTTAAAACAATCTGTTTTTCTATTGTTGATAGTCTGTTAAACAATTCACTTAATTGATATTTTATATTCTCTGTCAACAGAAACTCTTCACTTAAGAAATCTGCTACTTCATTTTGAAAAATATTTTTAATCAAATTGGCAATATCCTTTAAATAAGCAGGGTTGCCTGCATATAAATCAATCAGCTTTGACCACGTTTCTTCGTTTTTTAATCCCAGGTTTCTCAGAATTTCAGTATTATTTAACCCTTCTAATTCCAAGCATTTAACAGAATATAATTTTTCATCTAAACATAGCATTTCCTGGCATTGTTCTTGACTGATTAATATTAAACTACTTTGATGTTCAATTTCTATCATCTTGGTAAAAAACGTTTTGTAGTCTTTGTATTCAGGTTTATATTGTCCAGCGACTTGTCCAGAAATAAATATTTCTTGGATATCGTCAAGGATAATTAAATATCTTTTTTGGGTTAGACTTCTCAAAAGTTGAGTTAATTTATTATTTTCGGTATGCTCAAAATTAGTGAATGTTAAAATTTCTTTGAGTATCATATCTAAGGAATCAGAGAGTTTAATATTTTTCCAAATAAATACATCGAATTGTTGTAAATTTAGATCGATAAACTTTTTAACTAACGTAGTTTTGCCAATTCCTGGTAATCCTAAAATTGAGATAAGATGCGTATTTTGATTAATTAACCAATCGGATAGGGTTTGTAGTTCGGTTTCTCTTCCATAGAATTGCGTAATTTTTGGAGATAAAGCTAAATCATGAGATGGTGATTGGTTATTTATTATTTCTTCATTAACTTGGTTGATATGATGATTGGGATAAACGTGACACCAGTTAATTTCAGTATTTGTTAAACTAACAAACTGAGGAGAATTAACGACTCTTTCTAAAGTCCAACAAAAATTAGATTTATTAATATCTTCACCTAACTGTTCCGATATTATTTTAAATAACTTACGACTTATATCTCCAATATAATTTGGACTATTATATCCACATTCGTCTGCTATTTGATTGTAAGTTTGACCTTGCCAAATTCCTTTAAGAACAGCTTTCTCTAAATCATCTAAATGATCTCCTGTCTGTTTCTGAACTACTTCATCTACAAATTGTAACATTTTGGTAATATTCATGTATCGTAGGTTACATAAAAGTTATTGCAACAATTATAACTTAATTTCAGACCTGAAAATCATACATTTTCAGTGTTTTTTGGGTTATTAAGTTTATATTTTGTTATATAAATGTTAGAAAAACAAACTTTTTTGGTATAGAAAGTTTCAAACAGTAAGATGTATCATAACTATAAAGACAGATAAATATTCACTAAATATAACAGGTACAAATTTATTATGGCTGATAATCAGGGTGTGACCTACGCAGTGGACTTAGTAATGTGTATTGATGGTACAGGTTCAATGGGTCATTTAATAGAAGAAGTGAAAACAGCCGCTCTAAAATTTTATGAGCAACTAGAAGCTAAGATGCAAGAAAAAAGTAAGAAAATTGACCAGTTAAGAGCTAGAGTTATTGTATTCCGAGATTATTGGGCAGATCCCGTTGATCAAGTAATGCAATGTTCTGAATTTTTTGACTTGCGATCGCAATCTTCTAATTTTGCTAACTTTGTCTCCAAAATTGAAGCTGATGGTGGAGGTGACGAACCAGAAAACGGTTTAGAAGCACTAGGATTAGCACTTAAATCGGACTGGGGAAAAGGAGATTTTATCAAGCAAAGATATGTAATAATTATGTACACTGATGCCAGCGCTCATAGTCTGGAAAAAAGCTCCAAACCCGCTCATTATCCAAGTAATATACCAAAAACTTTTGATGACTTAACAGACTACTGGCACGAAATACCAACAGCAGCCAAACGATTATTGCTTTTTGCCCCTGATGCTGAACCCTGGAATATTATGAGTAGCTGGGAAAATACCATTCATTATGCTTCAGAAGCAGGAAATGGATTAGAAGAAATTGATATGGGTCAAATTTTAGATGCGATCGCTAATAGCGTATAAATTAATGAGCTAATGGGCGATCGCAATGCTATAAATTAAAGTTTAAACTTTAACATATTAACTTTAATTTTTGATCTAACATTAGCTCTATATATCCAACTACATCTGTCAAGAATTAAGTTATGGTTATGAGCAAATTTAATTTAATTATCAGTATAGAAGTTGCTGAAAATAAAGGCGAAGATGCTAATCTAGCTGAAGATTTTGGACAAACTTTTTTGATGGGTGTATTTGATGGATTAGGAGGTCGCTCGGCTGGTTATGACGGTAAGACCGGAGGGAAAATTGCTTCCACAGAAGCTTCTCAAATAACCAAGAAATTCTTCAAGCAAAGGTACGGTCAAATAACACCAGAAAATGTCATTGAACTGCAAAAAGAAATTTGTCAGTCATTAAAAAACTTAGTTGATAAAAATATGTCGAGAACTTCATCTCGACTTAAAGGCTCTTTAATAGAACATAAACTTTGTACAACTATAGCTTTAGTTAGTATTCTCAAGCAACAAGGACAAGAGAAAATTGTCGAAGCTAATTTAGCTTGGATGGGAGATTCACGAATTTATTTTCTTAGTCCAAGTAAAGGCTTACAACAACTAACTAAAGATGATTTAGTAACTTCTAAAAACGCTTTAGAAATGCTGAGACAAGATCCTCCCATGTCTCAATATTTAACTGCTGATATTGATCCAAAATGGCAAATCCATTTTCAGCACTATAAAATTCAAGAAACCGGGTGTTTTTTAGCTTGTACAGATGGTTGTTTTCAATATTTTCATGCTCCTTGGGAATTTGAAAAATTATTATTAGAAACTCTCTCAAAGTCACAAGGAGACAAAGTAGATTCCATTGACTGGAAAGAACTAATTAACCAAACATATACTGACATTAAACAGGATGATATTTCTCTAATTATCTATCCAGTTGGCTTTGCCAATCCAAAACACTTGAGAAATACTTATCAAGAACGTTTGAAGTTCCTTGAACACAATTTTATTTCTCCTAATAATAACTATGATGAGTTACAAAATATGTGGGAAAAGTATCGAATAAATTATGAAAGCTATTTTCCATTAATTCAAAATACTCAGTCTAGTTTACAACCAATTCACAATAGGCCAATAATCACCCATCCTTCATTAACTCCAGATCATACTTCCATAACATTGACACCAGCAAGTACATTTCAATCACTTAATCTATTATTTACAGATAAAGCAGCCAATAGAGCGGAGGAAATCAGAAAATTGTTAGATGAGGCTAACTCTTGTTATCGAAAATTTCAATTCAAAGAAGCTGAAGATTTATACAATAAGGTGTTAGAAATAGATCGTCATCAAAGTGATCCTAAATATATGTTAGGTTTAATTTATAATCAAGAAGCTTTGCATGAAACTAAATATTCAGAAAAAATAAAGTTATTAGACAAAGCATCTTCATTATTAGTAGAAGGCATAGAAGGCATAGTAGGTGAGGAAGACAAATTAATAGAAACTTATAAAATCCTTGGTTTTATTTACTATCAATTAAGTAAATGGGATAGATCAGTTGAATATTATGTAAAATGTTTTAAACATAATAAAACCCCTGAAAAATTTGAAAATTGGGAAGAAGACTTAGATGCATTTGTTAAATCCTTAAATTTATCTAGTATGAATGCGAGTAGTAGATACGAAGCCTCGAATATCATTATTCAATTTTGTCATCATTTAATTAATACCTCATCATATGAAAAAAATGCTAGCTTTTATTATTTTATAGCAGTTTTACAAGAGACACGACAGGAGTTAGACTCAGCATGGAGGAATATTAACAAAGCAATAGAGATATGTAATCGCTCATCAGGAATTAAATATGAAAATGTACAAAAAACACGACAAAAATATCAAGAAATTCAAAACAAACTAAGCCACAGGAGATATTAATAAGCTATGTCTTATCAAAAAGGTGATGTTATTGCAGAAAAATATATAGTAACCCGTGATTTTGATAGTGCTAACGGTGGTCAATGTCAATGGGGTTTTGCTGTTTACAATGGTAAAGAGTATTTTGTAAAAAAATTTCTCAGTCCAGTTTTTCCTGGTAAAAACGCACCAGGTAGCGAAAAAGGAAAACAAAAACGGCGAGATCAATGTGAACAATTTGCTATCAAACAATTAGCAATTCAACAAGCACTATCCGCTTGTGGTACAGGTGGCTCAGTAGTAGTCATGGTGGACTTTTTTAAATATGGTGATGAATATGGTGAACATTATTTCAAAGTCTGCGAAAAAATTGATACTAGCTCTTTATCAAAAGAAATACATACATTAGAACCAAAAAAGCGTTTATTTGTAATGCTAACAGCAGCGGGAGCGCTAAAAATTTTACATTCAAATGGTGTTATTCATCTGGACTTAAAACCAGATAATATACTGATTAAAGAATGGGAAGGAAAGCAAGTAGCCAAAATTATTGATTTTGATAGTAGCATTCTTGAAGGAGAAGTAATTTCCGCAGAATTTTTGGTAGGTGATCCTGTTTATTATTCTCCAGAATTTGCTAAACATATTGCTACAGCAGGAGAAACGCCAGCACCAACTAAAAAATCTGATATTTTTTCTTTAGGGCTAATTTTGTGTCAGTATTGGACAGGTAATCGTCCATTTGTATTAGGAGATTATACTTATGCTCACGAAGCAATTCTTAATGGAAAAAAACTTGAAATACCATCTATCAAAACTAAATCTAAATTGAGTGGAAGTCTCATTGATAAAAACCCATTAGATGTAGAAATACGCAAGTTAATAGGATCAATGCTTAAATTTAATCATGAAGAAAGACCTGACATTAACGAAGTTCAAAAACAGCTTAAAGAACTTTATAACAAGGGTTTTTTAGCAGACACTAAAGAAAATAAAAATAAGCTAGTCATGAATATAATGAATAAGTTATAAAAATTTAAATCTTATGAAAAAAACATATCAATGTGAAATTTGTGGTCATCAAATAGTTTCATTAATGAAGCCTTCTGAGTGTGATGTCTGCATGGGAAGAAGATGGATGATACTATCTGCAAGTAAACCTATTAATTCAGGAAATGAGTCAATGGCTATTGAAAAAGATTTACTTTCTTCATTTAAATTTCGATCAACAATTGAAAGTTACTGTCGAACTCTTGATTGGAATATTTCTAGTATTAATGACACAAGAGCTATAATGAGATTTGATATGGATTCTGGTAACACACAAACTGTATTTATCATAAAATATGATTCAACTCTTGAATTTTCTTGTCCAAGTGGTTTAAAATTTGATTCTACAGGTGATATTCCCGGCGGCTTATCTACATTGCTTCTAATGAATAATAAAAAGTATAAATTAAGCTTTTGGTGTATAGAAGAAATAGGAGATAAACAAGTCTTTTCAATTATGCATAATACAGAAATGAGTTTAATTAATGTTGATCATTTCGCCAAAATAGTCATTCATTTAGTACAAGAGTGTGAAAAATTTGAACAAATAATACAAGAAATAATTAATAATTAATATTCTTTACGGTAGGATAATGTTATTATTTGCTACTTAGAGCTTGCTCAATAAGTACCCAAAGCGAACATATACCCTACAAGGGGTTAAAATTCAGCTAAAATGATTAAACAGCACAAAGCAGGTGTAATGATCATGCAGGCTATTTTTTGGACTGTAGAAGAAGTTGCCCAAAAAGCTAAACAATTTTACGAAAATGGCATTCGTCAACAAGTGGAGTGTGATGATAACATTGGTAAAATGATTGTAATTGATGCGGAAACAGGCGAATACGGAATTGATAAAACTGGGGTAGAAACAGCATTAAAGTTAAAGCAAAAAAAACCAAATGCCAGATTATTTACGATGCGGATTGGTTATGATGTTGCTGTCAGCTTTGGGGAACTATTGAGCGTACTATCAAATGATTTACGGGAGGTTGATTGAAGGCAAAGCGATTGATTCAAGATCCGCTAAACAGAACGATCAGGATTAAGATATGACTAAACAAATATTTCCATCTATTGAATCTCACCTTTATGAAGAAGATTATTATTTATGGATAGAAACAACGCACAAACAATTACAAAATAAAGATATTGAAAATTTAGATTGGCAACATTTAACAGAAGAGATAAAAGCTTTAGGAATTGAACAAAGACGAAAAG
>NZ_JAYGHC010000083.1:0-17560 GCF_034932285.1 Cronbergia sp. UHCC 0137 | reverse complement strand
ATGGTACAGCAAGAGGAATTAATAGAACAATACAAAGCAGGGGGACAATCTGAATATCAAATTGAAAAAGTACAAAAAGTAAATGAAGACCTTGTATATACCTTTCATGGTTTGACAGAATATTTAACCCGTAGGGATGAAAGGGACAAACAAGAGGCTTTGCTAAAAGCAACTAAGAGACAGGCTGAAAAAGACCGTCAAAAAGCACTAGAGAGTGAAGCATTAGAAAAGGTAAAAAAGGAAGGCATTGGTATTAGTGGTGAGTTTCAAAAAATTCATTGGAGTGAATTTTCCAGCCCTTGCAAGAAAAATATTCACTCATCTATGGTACTGTTACCAGACGGAATGATAGAACAAAAAATAGCCACTGGAGAGTGTTTAAAAGGTCAAAAAAAAAGTATCGTAAAAAATCTTGAAGTCACCTATGACAAGGACTATGTTGTTGAATGGTTAAAAGTGAAAGTAATCTCACAACTAGAAGAATTACCACTTGAAACTATACAAGCCTTGGTAGCTGAGGCTTATAAAAAATCAGGAAAATAGTTACCGGGTAAAATTACCTGATAACTCTTCAATCGGTATTGATGACATCAAAGACCCTAGCTGTTACTAGAGTTTGATAAACATAACCTTCAAGTTACCTGGTAAGTTATCGGGTAACTTTTTTTAAAGAATTAAATAGGATTAAAACCATAACAGTTAACCAAGCAACTAACTAAGTTACCAGGTAAATTACTGGGTAAAACTATTTGGTAGTTTTTTAACTATAATCAATCAACGTAACCAGCAGGGTAAGCATTAACTTAATAACTAAAATATGTTTAATTTTTTATTATTTATATTATTTATATATTAATTATTAATTAATATATATATTAGTTAATTATATATATAAATTAACTTATTAAAATTAAACTCTTATCACTAAGTAAAGATGATAAGAGTTACACCACTATTTAATTGGAACTGACTTTACTGATTGTAGAGACAATCTTTTTCTACTAGGTTTGTAACCCCAGGATTGGCATACTTCCAATTAGAAGCAATACAGATTACAAATCTGAAAGGTTTTGACATTAACGCTACCCTTGCTAGTTCTTTACTGTAAGGGTTGATTTCTGGATAGTAATCACTCACTTGAAGTGTCCAATCAATAAAGCAATTAACAAAGCTACCAATGTCTAAATATTGTTGGCAGTAGGTTCTAATGTTATTCTGGTTTGGAACATCAGCAAGGGTAGGAAATGACTTAATTAAACTACTGTTGTAGTGTTTAATGAACTTTTCAATGTCTGAATAACTCAGTCGTTCTACTTTGATATTTTGTTTATTATCAAAGCATTTACGGTTATGTGTCTTACCTTTCAAAACAGCTAAAACTGTTACACATACGATATCAGTTAGTCTGTCTGTTGAACCCTTAAACGGGTGTTGCATTGACAACTGAAAAGTATCCCTCATTTGATAGGTAAACAATGCTGGTGTTAAGTCACTTATCAATGGCTTTGACAGTGATGTGTAATTGTGCATAATTAAATTGCCTGAGATATGGTGTTTAGTGGTTGTAACCGTCCAAAGTAGCAACCACTAAAACATTGAAACACTTGTTACCAGATGATTCAACTTATTTTAATTATTCTTTAATAACTATGCCTAACCCTAAAGGTAATCCTAAAACGCTAAAACCTATCACCACGGATAGAGATGAACCATTGACTAGACAAGTAGCGATAAGGGTAACTGAGGCAGTTTACCAAGCGTTGCAATCGTTAGGTGATAAAAAGGCTGAGTTTTGCAGAGATGCAATTAAAAAGGCACTTGATGACTGTAGTGGTGATTCTAGGGGTTAGGTGACAACTGACAACTATATAAGAGTTTCTATATCTATGTTGATATTTTAGCCAAATATAATTACCGGATAACTTTACCGGGTAACTCCCTAATCGGAGCATATTATGTTGATTGACACTAACTCATTTATCTGTTACAGTTAATTCGTTGAGTTGATTGTTAATGATAATGGTAAATGAAACCACCGTTAAACGTGGTAGGGGACGACCTGCTGGTATTGCCAGGGAAGGTACTTATGGTACAGGGGTTAAAACAAAGGTGGTGCGTGTGCCGGAGGATATCGCTAAAAATATTCCTGAGATACTTACCAAGTTTGAACAGATTAAAGCCTTTGTAGATGCTTGGGATGCTCAAATAGAGAACGCAGCGCAATCAAGTACCAAAGGTAAACCGTCACCACGTTATGACAAAGCTATGGTTATGCTGTCTGAGTTACGTCAATATTTGGGTGAATAGTACAAAAGACCTATTTGTGGTAAGTGCTTCCAATTTTTACTTTGACCTGTTACCAAGGGTAGAAAAATTTATATCCTTGGTAGCTTGCCTGTTATATCTATTAGAACAATCAAAATATATTTACCGGGTAACTTACCCGATAACTAAAACAACAAATAGTTAAACACCTAAATAAAGTCATAAAACCTAAAATCTCATACCTGCCAGAAAATCACTCAAGTAGAGTACACCTGTACTGGTTGCTTACTCACTTCACCATAAGTTATAGTAGTCGTTGAGTAAATAGTGAGTAAGCAATTGCGAAAGTTGTTAGAGCAGAAGACTGAAAAGCCTTGTGTCTAAGGTGAAAGGACGAATGCCAGGAACCGGACTTGAACCGGTGACACGAGGATTTTCAGTCCTCTGCTCTACCAACTGAGCTATCCCGGCGCGGGCTTGTGTTGTCGCCATGAATATTAAATATAGCAGAGCAAAAAGAATTTAGCAAGGGGTTGGAGAAAAAAAATTTTATGCCCCTGTGATCTTTAACTTAACTCCAGCCAAAACAGCCACAAAGACCAAAAACTGTACGAGAACGATACTCGGTCCAGATGCTAGGTTAAACAAGCCAGAGACAAGGATTCCGGCTATGCTGCTGGTAGCGCCAAGAATCACCGAGATAATCATAAAGCGGTTAAAGTGATGACTTATCAGTTTGGCTGTGGAAGCGGGAATGACTAAAAAAGCATTGACTAACAAAACACCCACGGCTTTAATTGCCACCGCCACCGCTAGAGACAGCAAAACAACAAACCCATAGCGGTACAATTGAATAGGGATACCTTGCACCTGTGCCACATCTGGGTTGAGAGTTAACAAAATTTGCTCTCGTAGGGTTGATAATAAAAAAACACTGCTACCCAACAGCACTACCATTGTCAAAATTAAATCTGTTGTATCAATGGCTAAAATATCCCCAAACAACACAGCCATTAAGTTACCACGATAACCTTTAATCAAACTCGTCAAGATTACCCCCAGTGCCAATGCCCCTGATAGCACTATACTAAGAACACTATCACTGGCTAAGTCTGTTTTATCAACGAAGTAGAGGACAATAACCCCAAAAATTAAGGTAAAAGGTAATAACATCCAAGTAGGATTCGTGTTTAACAATACACCTAATACTACTCCTACTAATGCTGCATGACCGACAGCATGACTAAAAAATGATAACTGTCGCAGTGTCACAAAACTACCTAGCAAACCGCCCAAGATTCCCATTAAAACTGAACCTGTTATGGCACGCTGCATGAAAGGGAATTGTAACAAGTTTACTAAGTCATGGATACTAATAACAGTTAACCACATTATCTGATCATCAATGAATAAGTTCATTTGTGATATTGTATAGTAATTTTTAGTTTTGCTGTAAATATATTATCTAGTTTTTCTACAATTTTTTTTTAATTTTAACGTTAACATCCAACTATAGGACGGTTTTTATTTTTTTAAATTTAAAAGCAAACTCCTATATTTATTTTTCAATTTTATAACCAACCTGCCAATGATTCAATCTAATCCTCAATTTACTTCAGATATTAATACCCTGAAATCCCTACCAGAACAACCTCTCAGCCAAGAAAAAGCTCAACGTATGGCTGAATTTTTCAGTTTCTTAGGAGATCCTAATCGGTTGCGGGTTCTTTCTTTATTAGCTAATAAGGAACTTTGTGTGGGTGATTTAGCAGCATTATTAGAAATGAGTGAATCTGCTGTTTCTCATCAATTACGAAATTTACGTGCTATGCGTTTAGTAAGCTATCGTAAACAAGGACGTAATGTTTTCTATCACTTACATGATAGTCATATTTTCCATCTTTATCAATCTGTTGCTGAACATATAGACGAAGCCGATTAAATAGGTGGGTGTTAAAAATTTTTGTGATGATAAGAGTATTGCAAATCAGATCATCAATGTTGGTGTAGGTAGCGACTGAAACCCAAACCGTAGGTAGCAAGGAGATTTTGCGGTGATAATGCGATTTCTGGTTTACCAGTACAGACGACTGTTTGGTTTAGACAAAGAACGCGATCGCAATGACGGTTTACCATATCAATATCATGGGAAACTTGTAACACTGTCCAACCTTCCTCTCGCTTTAACTCGTTTAATAAGGCATAAAAATCCGCCGCACCTTGCACATCTACTCCGGCAAAGGCTTCGTCTAATACTAACAGTTTACGTGGTGTTACCAAACAATAAGCCAACAAAACCCGTTTAAATTGACCACCACTCAGAGTTCCAATGGCTTGATTTCGCAGATGATATGCGTCTGTTCTTTGTAAAGCAGCTTTGATTGCGGCTGAGTTTTTTGGATAATTTTGCCGTAATCTAGAGAAAAACCCTTTTTTATTCTCATCTATTCCCAAACCTACCAATTCACTTACAGAAATGGGGAAACTCCGGTCAAAAATGAAATTTTGGGGCATATAACCCAATAAACGCCGTAAATGCCCAACTTTACCAATTGGACGACCAAATATTTGAATTGTACCAGCACTACGAGGAATCAAATCTAAAATAGCTTTAACTAAGGTGCTTTTACCGGCACCATTAGGACCAACTATTGCTGTGTCTGTTCCTGACAATAATTCAAAGGAAACGTCGCGTACAGCTAGATATTTTCCTTGATAGACAGTTAATCCTTCTACTTTTAAGATAGGTGATGTAATTGATGGTTGATCGTCGAGCATTTAAAGTTTAGATTGGAGATGGTAGATTGAGAATTAGAAATTATTTACACCCTGCTGCCAAGGTCTGCAAATTAGCTTTCATTGCTTTAAAATAATACTGCGGATCTGTATCACCTGTTTCTAATGAATCCAAAGTTTGCAAATTTAATTTTAAATCTTGGGAGAGACTTGTCAGTAATTTGTTATCTACCCCTGGTTCACTAAATAAAGCTTTAACTTTATATTTTTTGACAATGCCGATAATTTTCTGCACATCTTTTGGTGAAAGCTGGTCTTCGGGAATTTTAACTACAGCTACCTGTTTAAGATTATAACGTTTAGCTAAATAAGGAAAGGCATCATGAAAAGTAATGAAGGTGCAGTTAGGTGTTTGTTTGAGAGTCTGTTCAAATTCTTGATGTAGATTTTCTAATTGCTGAATATACGCTGTAGAATTTGCTTCATAAGTGGCTTTGTTTTTAGAGTCTACACTAATTAAACCATCCCGAATATTAAGGACTTGCTGTTTTGCTAAAATCGGATCTAGCCAAACATGAGGATTTCCCCCAGCGTGATCATGATCGTGATCATGTCCTGCTTTCTCTATCGGTGAAATTTCATCAATAGCTTTTATATTTTTGCTGGCATCAATTTCTTTAAGTTTGGGATTTCGAGCATTTTTTACCGTATCTGCCAAAAATTCTTCTAACCCTAACCCATTTTTTATTAATACATTAGAAAGTGCGATCGCTCTCACATTTTTTGGTGTTCCTTGATACTCATGCACTTCCGTACCCGGTGGCACTAATATCTCCACATCTGCCACATTACCAGCTACAGCTTTCGTAAATAAATACACAGGCAAAAATGTGGCTACCACCTTAGTTTTTGCTGGTTGTGGTATTGGTGGCTGTTCTGTAATTACCTCCTTCTCAGTAGTTCCTAAATTACAACTACTAGCAGTCAACAACATTAGCAAAGCCATTAAAAATCGGCAATTTGTCCCAATTCTATCAGTCTTCCATCTCATCTGTTCCTTAATCACTATTTTCCCCTCCTCAATAATACTTGCTTGATCTGTGCCAATAAAAATATTGACAATAAGACTTGTTCTCTTAAATCATACTATAATAATTATCATTCTCAAAGGAAATAGCCAAACTATTGCTGTGTAAGTAATTAAGATTGGTCTATTGGAAAGGGTCAACCTTGATCTTTATCTATTCATGAGGATTTCTTAACCTAGCTGTGACAAAAATTGCTTTTTGCTGTTAGGATATTGGCAAAGCTTTTTAACAAGTTCTGCTTTTGTACGCACGTAAGTAACAAACGTGTACCATAAGTAAATGGGTGTGAGGAAAAAATGCGGAAGTTTTGGACATATTTATTTGCTAGTTCAGCTATTAGCATGACGTTTTTGTGCATGAATGCTGCTGTATGGGCAACAGAGACCAATCAACAAGAGGAATTATCTCAAGTTACTTCAGTATCTCAGTTATCAGACGTGCAAGCCACAGACTGGGCGTTCCAGTCTTTGCAATCATTGGTAGAGCGTTATGGTTGTATAGCTGGCTACCCAAATGGTACATTTCGTGGGAATCGGTCACTAACAAGATATGAGTTTGCGGCTGGTGTGAATGCTTGTTTAGATCGGATTAATGAATTGATTGCCACAGCTACTGCTGATATGGTGACAAAAGAAGATCTAATTCAATTACAAAAACTGCAAGAAGATTTCGCCACAGAATTAGCGACTTTACGCGGTCGTGTAGATGTAGTAGAGGGTAAAACTACTGAGTTAGAGGCTAATCAATTTTCTACGACTACCAAACTCCAAGGACAGATTGTGGCAGTTGTCAGCGATGTGATTTCTGGAGAAAAAGTTGGGACAAGTACCTTTGCAGGTGTAACTCCTACCTTTGGGGCAAGGGCGCGGATTGAATTGGTGAGCAGTTTCACCGGACAGGATACACTGTTCACTAGAATCCAAGCCAATAATATTATTAGCCCAGACTTGATTACCAAAGAAGGTGGATCATCTTTTGCGGGAAGTAGTGGTGACACTAATGCAATTATAGATGCACTCTGGTATGGCTTTCCCTTGGGTAAAAAAACTCAAGTTAAGTTGATTGCCAATGCTGGGGCAGGGGATGATGTAACTAACACTGTTAACATTTTTGATGGTGATGGTGGTTTTGGTGCCTTATCTGCCTTTGGGACAAGAAACCCAATTTACGCACAGATGAATGGTGCAGGATTGGCAGTTAATCATCAATTTAGTGATAGATTAGGGCTGAGTTTAGGTTATTTAACTCCTTCAGGAAATAGTCCTACGGCTGGAAATGGTTTATTTGAAGGTGCTTATGGTGCTTTGGCACAGTTGACAGTCAAGCCGAGCGATCGCATTACTGTAGGTTTAACTTATATCAATTCTTACAAATCACCACTGACTACAGGTAGCACCGGTGCAACTCTCCAACCTTTAGATGTGGATGGAATGAATGGGATAGAAGTTGCATACTCCAGTAATTCCTATGGCGTTCAGGCTTCCGTTGGCATCAGTAAAAACTTTGTCATAGGTGGTTGGGCTGGATACACCAATAGTCAAGTTTTAACGGGACCAAATACAGGAGATGTGGATATTTGGAACTATGCTGTTACCCTTGGTTTCCCAGATTTAGGGAAAAAAGGTAACTTGGCTGGTTTGATAGTTGGGGTTGAACCAAGAGTCACAAGTTCTACCGTTGGCGTTATAGATAAAGACAAGGATACTTCATATCACATTGAAGGATTCTACCAATACAAAATCAGCGACAATATCAGCATTACTCCCGGAGTTATATGGTTAACAGCACCAAACCATGATAATGACAGCGATAATGTGGTAATTGGCGCTGTGAGAACCACATTGAGTTTCTAAGCAGAATTTAATTGGAAATCCAGTTCCCCTCTTCGCTTGCGAGGAGGGGTTTTATCGTTCTAGGACAGTTGGTACTAATGGGTTTACTTGCCCTTAACTTTACATGGTTTGGTTTTATGTTGCCTATCTACTTACCATAAAAAAAAGACCAGCTTCCCACGGCCGGTCTTTTAAAAAAAATTTTGCGTTGTCTTCTCAATAGAGTAAAAACCAAATTGCACGCTTCCAAAGTTCAACGGGCAACTTTTCTTAACAAGATTGTAACAGCCGGTACACTTTTTTTATGATAATCTTTCAAAAAAAATCTACCTGATGATGAACGAGGTCTATATTCGGGGATAGATGGGGACTAGAGACTGGGGAAAAAGGGAGAAAGGCGACGAAAATTAGTATCTAGTAGTATGTCAACGGAAAAATCACGGGTTCAATCGTCAGGTGCGTCAGATGTCAAATATCGTTAATTGTTGGTAAATTATCGAGTCTGACGCACCCTACCCTACTAATATGCCAGTTGGGTAAGTTCTGAATCCGTCTATTAGTTCTTGACCATTACCCATTACCCATTACCCATTACCCATTACCCATTAATTGCGGTTGTCCCCAAATGATGGTTTCTTGTTTGTACACTACAAGTCCTGGTTTAGTGCCTTTGGGTTTGTAAACGTGCTTTGGTTGGGTGTAAACTACTGGTACTTGGTCACTTTGACGGGCGCGACTGAAGTAGGCTGCTAGATTGGCGGCATATTTTAAATCGGCTTCTTCTGGGACTGCACCGGGTTCGAGACGTAGTAACAGATGGCTACCGGGAATTTCTTGGGCGTGAAACCAGAGGTCATAATCACCGGCTACACGAAATGTTAGTTGATCATTTTGGCGATTGTTGCGACCAATTAAAACTTCAAAGCCGCTAGGGGTGCGGTAACGATGAAAGTTGGTGGTGGGGGATTCAGTGCGGACTCGGTATCCTGGATCTTCTAGATATTTTTGTGTGATTAGTTCATCACGGATTTCTTCGATCGCTTGCAAATCCTCTGTTGTTTGGTAGGTGTCGATTTGGGAAATAGCGGCTTCTACTTGTTCTAAATAATTAAGTTCTGCTTGTACTTCTAATAGTAAGGGTTCTACGGCAGCACGGGCGCGTTTGAGTTTTTGGTGCTGTTTATAAAGCTTTTGGGCGTTCTGTACGGCGTTTTTATCTGGTAGGAGTGCGATCGCTATTGGTTGATTTGTCTCAAAATCTGGGAGAATGATTTCTTTCATCCCCACTTGCCAGTTATGGAGGTTAGCCATCAATAAATCGGCTTTTTGGCGATATTCGTCGGCTTGGTCTGATTGCTGTAGGCGATCGCTAAAGGTTTTGGCTTTAAGGCGTAATTTAGCTAAAATATTCTGTAATTTCTGACTTAATTGATGACGCAGTTGGGCGAATACCTGTTGATTAATCTCGTCGGTGTAGTAACGATATAGTAATTCTTGAATATTTTCTGCCCTTTTAACTCCACCCCAACCCATGACTGTATAACCATTTTTAGTCCAAGCAGGTTGAAATTTCCCTTCTTCTAAAGCCTGTAGCCATTCTTGCCAACGCTGAAATAGCCTTTGCCAATCCTGGGAATTAAGTTCCTCAGTGGTTGTTTCTGGGTCAATATTCGCCACAAACAGCATTGTATCTAACAAAGCCGAACTTAAACCACTGTAACTTTTCAATAATTGCCGTTTAATACCTCCTGGAACTAAACTCACCCGTTCTTGCCAACGAGCTTGATTTTCGCTCAAATTGGGGATTTTTCCTGTAAGTTTCGGTGGTGTTTCGTAAGGCTGTCCGGTTTGGATGGGACGAACGCTAGATTGTTGCTGACTAACTTGATGGGCGGCTGTGATAATTAAATTACTAGCATCCGTGAGAATGGCGTTACTGTATTTGCCCATTACCTCCACATATAAATGATAGAGGGCGCTTTCTCCAGGACGAC
The DNA here is from genome assembly GCF_034932285.1 of Cronbergia sp. UHCC 0137. Taxonomy (NCBI): domain Bacteria; kingdom Bacillati; phylum Cyanobacteriota; class Cyanophyceae; order Nostocales; family Nostocaceae; genus Cronbergia; species Cronbergia sp. UHCC 0137. Next base: position 7,645 of record NZ_JAYGHC010000083.1, on the reverse strand, counting down.
GGGCGAATTGCAAATCAATTACACGTTCCCAGGGGGCGATCGCTTCTATTGTCACCAAAGCTAAACCACCCAATTGATGTACTAATTGCTGGCTGAAGGTGAAAGTATCTGGTGTGCGGGGAGGGGGATCACCAATACATATATGTGCAGCTTGGGGATGCCAAGATATCTCCAGCCAATCTCGTTGTTTAAGGGTACGCAATGCTACAGCAATAGTATAGCGATCGCGCTGGTAAACCTGTTCTGTGCGGGAAGGTAGCCATTTAGCGCGGATTTCGCTACAAGTAGCCGTTAAAGTCGTAAAGTCAACTGGTTGCAAAACAATTAGTTACTGGCGTTGAAAGGTTGATGGCCAATGATACTTCTATCTTCTCTAATTTCAAACGCAAATCACACAAAAAACTATGATAGGGTTTGCATAAAAATCTTTTGGTTAAGGCTAGGAGTCAGGAGTCAGGAGTCAGGAGTCAGGAGTCAGGAGGAAGAATTAGAAGAAGAGAAGAATATACTTGACTTTGGTCAAGTGATAAGTTTTTGGTAGTTTCAACGCTTATTCCTTGTACTTGATTCACCTTTTTAACTTTCAAACTCTTGATCTATCTAAATTTTAGCTTTATTAAGCAAGCCCTATGATATTCATTTAAGTAGAGTTTGCTGTTCGCGTAGCGTGGCGTTAGCTGTAAAAGTCATCTGTGAGGGGAGGGAACAGGATTATGTTCCTACACGCGAGCGAATATGATCTGGTATGTGATGGCGATCGCCTAAAATTTCTAATAAAGGCCCATTAACGTCAAATTTAACCATACTTACCGATGCGACTAAAATATTTACCCGATAACGATAGCGTCCCAAATCAATTCCTAGTAAACTGCAAAGCATAATCCGAATCGTGGCTTTATGGGAAACAACTAAAACATTACCTTGGGGATATTTTTCTTGAATCTCCGCAATTACAGGCATAGAACGGTTTGCAATATCTACCGCAGTTTCTCCACCAATGGGCGCATTCCAAGCTGGCTCCGTCAACCATTTTACATAATTTTCTGGGTAATTTTCCTGAACAAAGGATTTACTCTTAGTTTCCCATTCACCGTAACTACCTTCTCTAAGTCCTTCCCTCACTTGCATATCCATCCCAATAGCATCACAAAATGGTTTAGCAGTAGCGATTGCCCGTTTCATCGGACTAACATAAACCCCGTCCCAGTTCAATTTTTTATAAACATCAGCAAAACTAGATGCCATTTGCATTCCTTCTTTTGTCAATTCTGCATCAGTTTCACCACAAAAATTACCACTTTGACTAAATGTAGTTTCACCATGTCGCAGTAAATATAAATTAAGTGTCATAGTTTGTATTGCGATCGGCATAAAAGAACTTGTACAAAATTAAAATACCATCAATCTAGCGATCAAATATGTGACACCAGGACAAACTAATCAACCAAAAAAGTCAACTTCCTCACACAATTTTATCTTCTCTTCCCACAGTTATTATTTTTCAGCGTAACTTCATCAGACAATTTTGCGTAATTAGGTCATATATAGTTGTATATATTGAAAATACCAATATATCTACCAAAATTCAATTATGTCTCAGGTATGTTGCCTCAACCCAGACTGTCATAACCCACCAGTAGCAGAGGGGACAAAATACTGTCCTAACTGCGATGTTACTCTAATCATCCTCAGAAACCGTTACCGTCCCGTTAAACCCCTGGGAGGTGGAGGATTTGGAAAAACTTATTTAGCCGAAGATATTGACAAATTAAACGAAAGATGCGTTATTAAACAACTCGCACCCCAAACTCAAAGCACCTACGCACTCAAAAAAGCCAAGGAGTTATTTGAACAAGAAGCAAAACAACTAAAAGACCTGAAAAGTTCCCAAATTCCCCAACTCCAAGCATATTTTGATCAAGATAATTGTTTATATTTAATTCAAGAATTTATTGACGGTGAAGATTTACTCAAAGAACTCAAAAACCAAGGAAATTTTAGCGAACAAAAAATCCGCAGTTTATTACAAGATTTATTACCAGTTTTGCAAGTAGTTCATGATCAAGATATTATTCACCGCGATATTAAACCAGAAAACATCATGCGTCGTCGTGATGGTAAATTATTTTTAATTGATTTTGGAGCATCGAAGCAACTCCAGGGAACAATGAAACCAGGTACAAAAATTGGTACTTTTGGTTATGCGGCTTTGGAACAAATGGAAGATAGAGAAGTTTATCCAGCCAGTGATTTATTTAGTTTAGCAGCAACTTGTTTTCATTTATTAACGGGGGTTTATCCTGGGAATTTGTGGAATAGACAAGGTTACAGTTGGGTGAAGCAATGGCGTGATCATTTACCGCAACCAGTAAGTTTAGAATTAGGAAAGATTTTAGATAAGTTATTGGATATAGAATATCAAAACCGTTACCAGACAGCCGAACAAGTTTTACAGGCTTTACAACCAGTACAACCAATTCAACCACCCAAAATACCGACAACAATCTTACCTCAACCAACACCGCTACCTGTTCCAGCACGAAAAACACGACCAGTACAACCAATTGTCCAAACAAACTCTTCCCGTCGGGGTTTTTTGCAAACTGTTGGTTTATTTGTGGGTGGGGTAACTGTCGCAGTGGTTGGACAAAATATATTTGGGAATAAAAATCAAAATTCAACACCAACAAATACAACTTCTACAGATACTCCAACAACGAAAAATACAACAACACCAACAAATACAACTCCTACAGATACTCCAAGTCGTCAAACTCCAACCAATAACCTCCAAACTTCAACATTTGAAGTAGTCACCACCGACGCGAGTGGAAATATCACCAACAGACGCAACGAAAGCGCAAATTATTTTGTCGAAGACTTGGGAAACGGGGTGACATTAGCAATGGTGGAAATACCAGGGGGAACATTTATCATGGGTTCACCGGCAAGTGAAGCCGAAAGATTTTCAGATGAAGGTCCCCAACGTCAAGTTACTGTTCCCGGTTTTTTCATGGCTAGATATCAGTTGACACAGGCACAATATCAGGCTATCATGGGTAAAAATCCCTCTAATTTTAAAGGCGACAACCGCCCAGTTGAACAAGTTAGTTGGAATGATGCGGTGGAGTTTTGTGAAAAACTAAGCCAAAAAACAGGAAAAAACTACAGCTTACCCAGTGAAGCCCAGTGGGAATATGCCTGTAGAGCCGGGACGACTACACCATTTTATTTTGGTGAAAGCATCACCACAGATTTGGTCAACTACGATGGTAACTACACTTATGCCAATGCCCCAAAAGGTGAATATCGTAAACAAACTACGGAAGTAGGAACTTTTCCCCCTAATGCCTTTGGTTTGTATGATATGCACGGTAATGTGTATGAATGGTGTAAAGATTTATGGAATGATAATTATAATGGTGCGCCTACGGATGGCAGTGCTTGGTTGACAGGTGATAATACATACAGGCTGCTGCGTGGTGGTTCGTGGTACATCAATCCGGGGTACTGTCGTTCGGCGCGTCGCGACAGGTACGGGCGCGACTACGGGGGCAACGGCATCGGTTTTCGTCTTGTGGCTTCTTCCAGGACTTCTTAGCCCTTTACTCTTTTACCCTCTTGCCCTTTTCCCTTCTTTCTTTTTCCCTTGCCCCCGCCGTCAGGCGGTAATTTTTTTTGCAAAAATGGCTGATTTATCTATAATACAGAAAACCTACGATTTAGTCAAGTGGTATATCCCAATTATTAATCAATTGTCTGAATCAGGATATCCAGGATTAAAGGATTAACAGGATGAAGTTTTAGGTTTGATTAGCAATTGAGTAGGATGGGTATTGTTCACGATGTTTAATTGTCTGATAGCGTAGCGTGGCGTAAGCCATATCAGGATATCCAGGATTAAAGGATTAACAGGATGATAATTTTAAAATTCTGAGAGGATGTTTGAAAACTTTTTCCGGGGGGAATCTAACCTCGGTATATCCCCTTGAATCCCCCTTAATAAGAGAGACTTTGAGGAAATTACTCCCCTTTGTAAGGGTGGTTAGGGGGATCTCAATTATATCAGGGTTTAGTATAGAGTAGTTCACCATTCTTCTATCCAAATATTAAAGAGAGTGAGGTAATTTGGTAGGGTAAAACCGAAGACTTACACCACTCTAAAATAGATATACTAATTTACTATTTATCCTGAGCAGCAATATTTTGTAACCAACCTTGCAAATCAGCCAAATCATTAAAATCCAAAAGTGCTTCGCTCAATTCTTCCAATACCGACAATGGTAAACAGGTAATCGTAGCAACCATTTCCCCAGGTAAACTCCCCATCCGCTTACCCAATATTCGGACAACCAAATTAGCAGCCTCTTCTTGCCGTCCTTTTTGTAGTCCCTCTTGCCGTCCTTTTTGTAGCCCCTCTTGCCGTCCTTTTTGTAGTCCCTCTTGCCGTCCCTCTTGCCGTCCTTTTTGTAGTCCTTCTTCTACTCCTTCTTCTTTAACTTCTCTATAAAACCTAGTTTCTTGTAATGTAATTCCCAACATAGACTCTACCTCCCTGCGATTTAGATTTTCAAACTTGTACACCATTATTGTCGTAATCATTTCTATTATGGCGCGACTTGATGCAGATGGTGTTTGTACATCAGTTCTTGCCAACAAATTCCTGGCTGCCACTGGTGCTTGTTTTTTTGTCAAAGTGGTTAACACCATTACGGACAACCAAACAGGTAATTCCTGAATATCTCCCAATTCGTTCAAATATACCCGATGGACTTGATCGCTGTGCAAAAACCCACGGTGGGGATGAAGATTCCCTTGTTCAATACTGCGAGATGGATAAATTATCACTACTTGCCAATCGCTGAATCTGTCTCGGTTACGGTAGAAGTATAGTGATGATTCGGCAATTACCCTTTCATAGAGTTGTTCGTCTTTTTGGAACTGCACTTCACAAAAATATACTACTCCAGGCTCATTATCTGGTGGTAGGAATACACCATCAATTTCAAACCTCGGTTCTTTTACTGCTACCGAGTCAAATATATATCTATCTGCATTCTCAGGCGGGTCTGTCAATAGCTCAAACAATAATGATGGCGACTGTTGAAATAGTTTATAAAATATCGAGTCTCGACGCATAAAGTTTTACCACACTGCTATAGATAAGTCCTGGAAAGATTAATAACTATGTTGTTGATTAAAGATCAAATTCAAGTTCGTCTGATGCAGGATAATATACATGATTATCGGCTAATGGAAAGATGGCGAACTGATGAACGAGTCTTAAAATTTTATGGTGGTAGAGATTATCCCTATTTTTTGGAAAGGGTGATCGAAACCTATCAACCACGAATTTTAGGCAAAGAATCGGTAATTGCCTGTATTTTTTCCTATCAAAACCTGGAAATTGGTTATTTACAATATTACGCTTTGAATGATTTGCCAGAAGAGGATAGAGAAAAATATGGTTTAGCTGTCACCGATTACACCTATGGTATTGATCTATTTATTGGTGAACCGAGTTATTGGAATCAGGGACTAGGTTCAAAGGTGCTTTCTTTGGTTGTTGACTATATTTTTACTCAATTGCAAGCTGTTAAAATTGTGATTGATCCAGATGTGAAAAATATCCGTGCTATTCGCTGTTATGAAAAGTGTGGTTTTGTAAAAATACGTCTGTTACCATCTTATCAAGTGCATGAGGGTAAATATCAGGATTGTTGGCTGATGGCAATAGATGGTAATAAATCGTTACACTGTTAGTAAGTTGCCTTGCGGGGATAGATAGCCCCAGAAAAACCATGACTCAACAAACTACGAAAATTTGTATTCTCGGTGGGGGATTTGGCGGTCTTTATACTGCTTTGCGCCTCAGTCAATTGCCTTGGGAATCAAAACCTGAAATTATTTTAGTCGATCAGAGCGATCGCTTTATCTTTTCTCCTCTACTTTACGAATTACTGACCGGTGAACTACAAACCTGGGAAATAGCCCCACCATACCAAGAATTGCTAAAAAACACAGGTGTACGTTTTTGTCAAGGTGTAGTTTCAAAGATTGATATCAGGAAACAACAGGTAAATTTAGAGCATGGGACAGAAATTAATTATGATAAATTAGTTTTAGCATTAGGTGGAGAAACACCCTTGGATTTCGTTCCGGGTGCAGCAACCTACGCCTATCCATTCCGCAATATAACTGATGTTTATCGCTTAGAAGAACGGTTGCGAGTTTTGGAAGAATCAAATCCAGAAAAAATGCGTTTAGCTATTGTTGGCGCTGGTTATAGTGGTGTAGAACTAGCTTGTAAATTAGCAGATAGAATTGGAGAAAAAGGACGTTTACGCCTAATTGAAATCGGCGATCAAATTTTACGAACTTCCCCAGAATTTAATCGCCAAGCTGCGAAAAAAGCCTTAGATGCTAAAGGTGTATTTATTGATTTGGAAACAAAAGTTATATCAATTGACCAAAACACCATCACCCTAGAATATAAAAATCAAGTAGATGAAATTCCTGTTGATTTAGTGATTTGGACGGTGGGAACAAGGGTTTCTCCGGTGGTGAAAAATCTACTTCTGAAACAAAATCAACGTGGACAAATTAGCATTACACCAACTTTACAAGTCCTTGAACATCCAGAAATTTTTGCTTTGGGTGATTTAGCCGATTGTCGTGATGCAGAAGGACAGCAAGTACCCGCAACTGCCCAAGTAGCTTTTCAACAAGCTGATTATGCGGCTTGGAATATTTGGGCTGCTTTAAGCGATCGCCCTTTACTTCCCTTCCGTTATCAACAGTTAGGTGAAATGATGGCTTTGGGGATAGATAACGCTACTTTAACGGGTTTAGGGATTCAATTAGATGGTTCTTTTGCTTATGTTGCCCGTCGGTTAGCTTATTTGTATCGTTTACCAACTTTCGATCATCAGCTAAAGGTGGGTTTTAATTGGTTAACACGTCCCATTCTTGATCTGCTTTCTTAGTAACTCAAGTTGCTAGTTATTAATTTTTCGGATATTTTATATTGTGTAGGGTGCGTCAGACAGAATAATTTAGGCTAAGATCGCTAATTTTAAGTTTCTGACGCACCTTATTGGATCTAACTAGCAACTTACGTTAGTAGAATTGATTGCAAGATATAGAATACAGTTAATACAGATGGAAAAATTCGGTGTAATAAACCGGATTTTTCATTTTTATAGCTAATCGCAATTAAACTTCTATAGAACCGACATTCCGCAGATGTAAACTCACATTATTGATATTTTTAAAAAATTCCAGCCAGAAAAAATTAATCTACCTAATTTTGTCTGGTTGAGGTTAACCTTTTTTTTCGAAAAATAGAGAGTTTTAAGTCATCATTATTTCATGAGGTTTTAAAATAGATTTTATCTTTCAATTAAAGTAGTGATTTTGGCTAAAATAACGATGACAATTACAGCAGCGATGGTAGCAGATTTAAATCAAAGAATTTTAGATTTCTGGTTCAATACCCAAGGCTTTTAATTGTGCGATCGCTTTTTCCGCCCGTTGGCGTTCCTGTTCTGCCCGTTGGTTTTCCAATTCTGCCCGTTGGTTTTCTAGTTCCGCCCGTTGACGTTCTTTTTCTGCTCTTTCATCACCAGTTAATAATAAATTCCCC
>NZ_JAYGHC010000082.1:0-18239 GCF_034932285.1 Cronbergia sp. UHCC 0137 | reverse complement strand
GCGGTTAGTTAATCTTAATAATTTATTTCTTAGAAGTCGCTAAAATCCTCCTTTTTTGATGTCACTTAAACTAACACCGTAAAATTCTTGAGCGCGTTTGATGGCTTTTCTAGTATCTGTTGCCATCATGCCATTGATGGGACCTTTATAAAAACCTCTTTCTTGTAGTCTTCTTTGGATTTCTAAGACATTAAAATCACTTTTGGGGGAAGTTTTGGCTAAACTATGTAACTTAGACCGGGTGTTTTGGTCAGCAATGCCATTGATTTCCAGTTTTTGATTTTTCTGAAATTTACGAACTGCTTCGGCTGTGTGAGAACCATAATAACCCGTTATTTGACCTTCTAAATATCCTGTCTTCATGAGTTGTTCTTGGACAATTCTCACTGCTTCACCGCGATCGCCCAAATTTAGAGTATCTCTACTTACTGTTTTTGGCGAACTATCCGCACCATTGCTTACCTCAACTGGTGGTAATTTGGCTAATGTCGCTGCACCAACAACACCGTCAACACTTAATTTATAAGCCTTTTGGAAGTTTTTTACAGATTCTTCTGTAATCGGTCCAAATATACCTGTGGCGTTTCCATAATAAAAACCAGCTACCCGTAAGCGTTCTTGCAACACTCGCACATCTTCACCTTCATCACCTTTACTCAGCAACTTAGGATTTTTGCGTTTGTTAGTTACAGAACTAATTTTCACAACTTGCTGATTTGTTGAATTAGCCGATAAACTAGGAGCTTTTTTGAGGGCTTTTTGCAGATGTTCGCCAATCTGTTCAGAAGAATGATATGTTTGAGTGACTGGTGATTGGAGTTTTTCGGGGAGATTTTCTGGCTTTTCTAAAGCTAAAACGCTGCTGACGGTGTTGAGAAGAGATAGGGTAATAGCGAGGGGAAGCATATACTTCCAAGCTTTGCTGGAAAGGGTTTTCCAGTTTGGCGCTGGGGCTTGGTTGAATAAGTCACCCAAGGATACCAATTCGCTGGACTCCCCTTGATATGTGCAAGCTAAATGTAAATAGGCCAGACTTTCCATATTTTTTTCTTAAATTATCTGGATTAACGAACCGCAGAGGCGCAGAGAACGCAGAGGAATGAGGGTTTGAGAGATTTTTTGCGTTAGATGGTTGAGTGTTTTTTTATTTGGAAGTTCCTTATTTAATAGGTTCTGTCAATGCGTAACTCCTAATTACTATTTTTCTTCGATCGCAGCTTCGGCTTGATGTACTAAATTTCGCAAATTTTCGAGAGTTTGTATATTCGCATTTTCCCATAAACCGCGTTGATGTGCTTCTAACAATCTTTCGGCTATGTCACGCAACGCCCAGGGATTTTTTTCTTGAATAAATTCACAAACATCTGTATCTTCTAAATAGGCTTGTACAACGCCCTGATACATATAATCTTCCACACATTGGGCGGTTGCATCGTAGGCGAATAAGAAATCTACTGTTGCAGCCATTTCAAATGCACCTTTATAACCGTGACGCATTACCCCAGCAATCCATTTAGGATTAACTACACGGGAACGATACACCCGCGCAATTTCTGTTTGGAGTTGACGGACTTTTGGAAGGGAAGGAATGGAATTATCACCAAAATAAGTTTGAGGATTTTTTCCCTGAAGAGAACGCACCGCAGCCGTTAACCCACCCTGAAATTGATAGTAATCATCGGAGTCAAGTAAATCATGTTCTCGATTATCTTGATTGTGCAACACGATTTGCATTTGAGACAACCGCATCTGGAAAGCTTCAAGATTGGCGGTAGATTGTTTTTCAGTAGAAGTAAACAATTCTCCCCCTGCCCCCTGCCCCCTGCCCCCTGCCTCTTTCTTCCCGCCATAACTGTAACAACTCCAATTGGTATAAGCGCGGGCTAAATCTTGGTCGTTTTCCCAATTTTGGGAAGCCATTAACCCTTGGAGTCCGGCACCATAAGCCCCTGGTTGAGAACCAAAAATCCGGTATTGCGATCGCTCTTGTGCTATTTCTAAAGGTAATCCTTGTTGAGTCCATAAATCGGTCTCTTGACGAACTGTTAAAGCTAAGGGATTTTGCTCTGGGGGTTCATCTAAGGCGGCTACAGCAGTCACGGCTTGAGAAAACAAATCTATCAAGTTGGGAAAGGCATCCCTAAAAAATCCAGAAATTCTTAATGTCACATCCACACGCGGACGACCCAAAATCGTTAAGGGTAAAATTTCAAAATCTACTACTCTCCTCGCTGCACCGTCCCAAACTGGTTGGACTCCTAATAACGCTAAAGCCTCGGCTATATCATCACCCCCGGTTCTCATGGTGGCTGTACCCCAAACGGATAATCCTAATGTTTTTGGATATTCTCCATTTTCTTGGGTGTAGGTTTCTATCAGGGTTTCGGCGGCTTTTCTCCCTATATCCCAAGCGGTTTCTGTGGGTATGGCGCGAATATCTACTGCGTAAAAGTTTTTCCCGGTTGGTAGCACTTCTGGTCTTCCTCTGGTGGGTGCGCCTGATGCCCCACTGGGTACATATTTACCATCTAATCCTTTTAATAAGTTGGTGATTTCTTCTTGGGTTTTTTGCAGGGAGGGGAGAAGTTTGAATTTGATCCAATCTAGTTCGGGGGGGGGTTGTTTTCCTTCTATGATTTGTTCTACTAAGAGGGCGGCTTGCGTTTCTAGATACTCTACTGCGTCTCCGTGGGTACGGCAGGATGGAAGGTTCACGCAGAGGCGCAGAGGCGCGGAGAGGTCTGTTGTGAGGGGGTCGAGGTCTAGGTTTAGGTTTTGGGCTAGGAAGCGGGTTATGCCTATGGAGTGACGATTGGGAATGCGTGCGATCGCTACTATTAAATCTCTTAGTTGTCTACCTTGGGGACATTTACCAAAAATATGCAGTCCGTCCCGAATTTGCGCTTCTTTTAATTCACATAAGTATCCATTTAAGGAGTTTAATATTAATGTTTCAAAGTTCTCTATGTCTTTTTGTTCTTTGATTCCTAAGTCTTTGTATAGGTTCTCTTTAATTACTAATTCTTGAATACGTTCTCTGATTAATGGTAATCTTGTGGGATCTAAACTCTCAGCTTCATAATATTCATCTGTTAGGTTTTCTAGTTGTTGCAATCCTCCATACAATTCTGCTCTTGTCATTGGAGGGGTGAGGTGATCAATAATTACAGCTTGCGCCCGTCTTTTGGCTTGTGAACCTTCTCCTGGATCGTTGACAATAAAGGGGTATAGGTGCGGCATTGCTCCTAATGCTATTTCTGGATAACATTTATTAGATAAAGCTACACTTTTACCCGGTAGCCATTCTAAGTTTCCATGTTTTCCAAGATGAATTATGGCATCTGCTTGAAAGTTTTCTCTCACCCAATAATAAAATCCTAAATAAGCATGGGTTGGTTCTAAATCTGGTGCATGATAATTCAAACTAGGGTCAAAATCATAGCCTCTTGATGGTTGTATGCCAATAAAAATATTACCAAGTTGGATTCCAGAAATAGGAAAGTTATCAGAATTAGTTATTCCCCAACGTTCATTAATTGCTGTTTGTATTTCTGTAGGTAAGGTTTCAAAATATTTTTGATATTCTTCTATCGTTAAACTTTGTTCTACTCGTCGCCAATCTTTACTTTCTGGATCATTAGTTACTCCTTCTATCAAACGCTGAATTAATTCATCTCCACTGTTAGGGAAACCTTCTACTTGATAACCTGTGGAATCTAATGCTTTAAGGATTTCTATACAACTAGCTGGGGTGTCTAATCCTACGCCATTGGCAAGACGACCGTTAGTATTGGGGTAATTTGCTAAAATTATGGCTATGCGGCGTTCTTTCTGTGGTTTGGTGCGTAATTTGATCCAATTTGCCGCTAGTTGAGTAACAAATTCAATCCGATCCTGTTCTGGTTCATAAACTACTACATCTGTTTCTAATTTATCATTTCGCGTTTGCAAAGTTTTGAATGACACTGCACGGCTAATAATTCGTCCGTCTACTTCTGGTAACGCCACATTTATTGCCATATCACGGGGAGTTAATCCTTCCGTTTGATTTTTCCACTGTTCAACTGAACCCCCACTCAAAATCACTTGCAAAACTGGTACATCTAATTTTTCCCAAAGTTCAATTTGCGGTGTTTCTGTTTCTAATCGCGCTACAGAAAAGCTGGTGGTATTAAGCAAAAGTTCAATATTTTCTGAATCTTTTGGCTGAAAAATTTTGTTTAATTGTTCACTAACTCCAGGTTCGCGTAATGAAGATACAAACACAGGTACAGGTTCTAAGTTTTTTCTTGCTAAAGCTGTACACAAAGCATCAATAACTTTTGTATTTCCTGCTAGATAGTGAGCGCGATAAAAAAGAATACCGACTTTAGGCAAAAGAGTAGGAATTAGACTTTCTGAATTAATATCTTTAGTTTCTGTATGATAATCTAGAAGCTTTGTATTATCTTCTTTAAAATTTAGATTAATATCTTGAAGCGTTGTATTGCCATACAAATAATTATACAAGCCAACAAGAGGGATAGTTTGAGGAACAGGAGGTTTAAACGTAGTTGACAAACAACTATCAGCGATAAAAAGTAACCCGTTTGTAAAGTTTTCTATACCACCTTCCTTAAAATAACGACATACTTGATTTACAATTGTTAAAGAAACAGAAGATTTCGATATTAAATCTGGATCAAAAGCGTCGTCACCAGGCATTACAATTAAGTTTGTACCCTGACGTTGAACAATTTCCTGTACAACTTCTAAGCCATAAGCCCAGTAAGAACTTCCTCCCAATAAACGAAGAATAATTACCTGAGCAAATTCTAATACTTGTTCACCATAAGTATCTATAGTTATTTGTTGCTGTAATTGCAGCAAATTGGCGACTCTAAGAGCAGGAAAATTTTCAGGTAATTTTGGGGCTGTAGCTGCTAAAGTCTGTATATCAGTGTCAGCAGCCGTAATAAACACGATAGGGGCGGGGGTTTGTTCCAAAAAAATTAGACTTTCTGACTGATTCCAACCGCCAGATGTGGCACTTATACGATGCATAATTTTAAATTACCGTTTTAATTAGTTAACTCAAGAAGCCCTGGCGACTAGAAGTCGCGGCTACACAGACAAAACCCACCTCCGTGGGTTTCAAACCCTTGATTTTTCCTTAGTCCACCTGCGTGGAATTTATTTGTGTTTATAAAATCAAAACATTAAACATTTTGGAAAAAGTTCGTTATTTAATCATTTTGAGTATATCCTCAATCCTTAGCGGTTTTATTCTGTAGGCATTTAGCCCATTTCACCAGATTTTTGACAATGGTTAGTTATCCTAATTTGGGCTTTTCTCGAACTTTACCTTTAAGTATATTTAATCAGCTTGGGGAATCGTTACAGCAGATGGCTCAATCTCTAGAAAGTGCTGCTTTGGTGATGACGGAAGCGGTGTTACTCAGGGTAAGAGTAGCTGGAGAATGGGAAAATTTGCGGTTTACGTTGTTGGTTTCTGAAGGATTCAGTGCGCTTTTGGTGGGAAATGAACCAAGAGATTTAGAAACAGATTCAACACTGATTGTAAATTTAACATTTAATGCAGAAGCGATCGCTGTTTTTATTGGCAAATTAAGAAAATTGTTTGAGTATAATTATCATACTTGTCAAATTCTAGAACACTATCAGCAACTTCTATCTCCTAATGATACCACTCTCCAAGAACAATTCACATTTTTGTTATTAGAATATTTCCTAACATTACCACATTTAGAATTAAAACCATCTACCAGTATCGACGCTGGAGAAAATTTGATTTGTCAACCAGTAGAAGCAGCCTTGAAAAAACAAATTGCCCAGGAGCAACTGTTAAACCAAGTGACAACGCAAATCCGTCAAACTCTAGATTTATCTGTAATTATGTCCACGGCAATTACACAAGTACGGGAATTTTTGGAGTTAGACAGATTAGTAATTTATAAATTTGAGCCGACGAGAAACAAGAATTTAAATTCCTCATCTACACCTGTTGAATACCAAGAACAAGGGGGATATATTCTTTATGAAGACCTGGCTAGAGAAGCAATTCCCAGTATATTGAATTATCAAGAAACAAGTTGTTTGAATCGAAATTCTCAATGTTGGAAAAAGTATCACCAAGGGTTTATTTTAGCCATAGATGATGTAGAAAAGACCTATACTTTAGAAGATTGTTTGTTAGGTTTTTTAAGAAAAAGCCAAGTCAGGGCTAAATTAGCAGCACCGATTGTATTTGAAGAGAAACTATGGGGTTTATTAATTGCTCATCAGTGTGATATTCCCCACGAATGGACAAAGAGTGAAAAGAAACTATTAAGTTCAGTAGCGGAACAATTAGCGATCGCTATTCATCAAACTGAATTAATGCGATCGCTCACCCAAGAAAAACAAACTCTCGAACAAAGAGTAGTAGAACGAACAATGGCACTACGAGAAGCCCTTCTAGCAGCCGAAGCAGCCAGCCGTCTGCGAAGTGAGTTTTTAGCTACCATCAGCCATGAATTACTTACACCGTTAACTCATGTAATTGGGATGTCGTCTACATTACTGCGCTGGCCTTTGGGTGAATTGAGTCCCCGTCAACGGGATTACCTGCAAACCATCCACAACAGTGGAGAACATTTATTAGAAATGATTAACGACATCCTAGAGTTATCTCAAATTGAGGCTGGTAAAGCAGTATTAAATATTTGCGAATTTTCCTTAGTCAAGATAGCCGAAAATACCCTAGAATACCTGAGTGAAAAAGCCACCAGCGAAAAAGTCACCCTGAAACTCGACTTGCAAATCAACCCCAATAATCATCTTTTTACCGCCGATTCTAGCAGAATAGAAAAAATACTCTGGAATCTACTCACTAACGCCATCAAATTCACCCCAGAATCAGGTAATGTCACCTTACGCTTGTGGGTAGAAGATAATACAGCCATCTTTCAGATAGAAGATACTGGTATTGGCATTCCAGAAGAACAAATCCCCCTATTATTTGAAAAGTTTCAACAACTTGATACACCCTATCGCCGTCGCTACGAAGGTACAGGACTAGGTTTAGCCCTAACTAAACAACTTATAGAATTACATCGGGGTCGAATTGAAGTAGAATCCACTGTAGGCATCGGTTCAATTTTTACTGTCTGGATTCCTGCTCAACCCATGCAAATCTGAGTTAGTCAGGAAAAATGCCCTTTTTAAGTCCCTATCTTACCCCCTACAGGCAGCCTTTCACTGTTATCTATTCCCCCATCTTCCACCATAATGCCTAACTTAATTTCCACCCTAAACAAAGGATTAATTGTTTCCTGTCAAGCGCCCGTAAATTCACCACTCCATGAACCAATGGTAATTGCGGCCATGGCTCAGGCAGCCGTGAATAATGGTGCGGCCGGCGTGCGTATTGATACCCCAGCACATATCAAAGCGGTGCGAGAAAAGGTGCAAGTTCCAATCATTGGTTTATGGAAGCAAGTCATACCAGGGTCAGAAGTCTACATTACACCACAGTTTCACCATGCCGTCGCTGTTGCCGCAGCAGGAGCAGATATTATTGCCATAGATGCAACTACAAGATACCGTCCCGATGATGAAAACGTGGCTGATATTATTACCCTCATTCATCAAGAATTAGGTAAGCCAGTGATGGCAGATGTAGATACAATTGAAGCAGCAAAGGCGGCGGTTAATGCTGGTGCTGATATTGTGGGAACAACTCTTTTTGGTTATACTGCGGAAACTAGAAATTTCACTCCTCCTAGTTGGGAATTTCTCACCCAGATCATAGAACAACTAAATATTATAGTCATTTGTGAAGGTGGTATTTCTTCGCCTCATGAAGCCCGTAAAGCCTTAGATTTAGGAGCTAATGCAGTGGTAGTTGGGACAGCAATTACAGGCATTGATTTATTAGTTCAAGCTTATAAATCCGCTTTGACTTGATGCAGGTATTTTTCCATTGAGCGATCGCCAAACACTCTCCCACCCTGGCAATTTCTCTCTACAAAAGCAGCAGGTTTGGGGAGACGTTCCCTGGAACGTCTCTAGCTTGTTTCCTGACTCCTGACTCCTGACTCCTGAGTCCTAGCCCTAACGAAAGGACTTGGTGTTGCTGAGTGAAAGTATGATTTTATTTCACGCAGAGGCGCAGAGACGCAGAGAGTAAGAGTTTGGGAGATGGAATTTTTGACTTTCATACCTCAATTCAGCAACGCCGGACTTTTTCCGCAAACCCTACTTAGTAAAAGCTTAACTTCTCACTGGTGTACCGCAGGGATAGGTTGCTGCTTTTTCGACATCACTTTTTTCCCTTGGCTGATCTTTAACAGCGAGATAATCTTTTTGTAGTGTGTCTAACAATGCTTCCCTTTGGTCGTATAATCTTTTCAGGGGACGGGATTGGCACTGATTGAGAACGTAAGCTGTCACCAAGGGCAGAGCGATCGTGCTATCTGTATAACAAACAATGGTGTTAGGTAACTCGTCTGGGTCAATTTTACCCCAACTTACAGCCTCCGCAGGAGTCGCCCCGGATAAACCACCTGTATCAGGACGAGCATCAGTGAACTGAATAAAGTAATCATGTCCTCGTTCTTCCAATCCCAATACTTCGTGGATTTGCGGTTGTGTTTGTAGTAAAAAGTTTTTGGGACTGCCCCCACCGAGAATCACTGCTGCACTTTTTCCTGTATTTTCCCGCGCCCCGTAAGCGATCGCTGCTGTTTCATTCACGTCAATTGAAGGATCTAACACCAATTTTGAGCCTTCTAACGCCAAAGCTGCCACATTCATCCCAATTGAACTATCACCAGGGGAAGAAGTGTAGATTGGTACACCATACTCATAAGCCGTGGCCAATAAACAAGAATGTTTTACACCCAATTGCTTCTCCACTTCCCGGACATATTTACCCAGCAAATGATGAAATTCAGCCGTTCCCATCCGCTTTTGAAAAGGTTCAGCTTGGAGGATTTTGCGGATGAACGCATCGGTTTCTAGCAGAACATCATATCCAAAAATGATATCATAAATTCTGATTGTCCCTTCTTCCCGTAGTTTGACATCATCTAAAAACGGACTACCGGCAAACAATTCAAAACCCAACCCATAGTGCATATCATGATAAAGATTTGCACCAGTGCTAATCATCCAATCAATAAAACCGTTACGAATTAAAGGTGCAAGGGCAGAAACGCCAAATCCGGCTGGTGTCAGCGCCCCGGACACACTCACCCCCACTGTAACACCTGGTTGGAGGACATCATTAGTTAATAACTGGCAGATTTCCCGCAAACGGGCTGAATTGTAGGCGGTAAAGTAATTATTGATTAAATCTACCACCCCAATATCCTTTGACATCGGCACAGGTGCGATTTTTTTACCTTGCTGTTTTGACATTCTTCCTAACTCCCTTGGTAAATACCCTGAATCTAATGTTATCTAGCTTTCCACCAGTTCTTGCAAAACTTGTAAATATATATGATATGCTTCTTGATTGAAACAGACAAATATTACTTCTTCTGGTAATTCATGGCTTTGTAAAAACCGATTAACTTCCGTCACAGCAATATAAGCAGCACGCACTACCGGAAAATTATAAACCCCTGTACTAATTCCTGGAAAAGCAATAGATTTAATTTGATGTTGTTCAGCCAAGGCTAAACTATGACGATAACAACTAGCTAATAGCTGATCTTCACCGTGGGTTCCATGTTTCCACACCGGGCCAACTGTGTGAATTACCCATTTAGCCGGGAGTTGGTAGCCTTTGGTAATTTTTGCTTTACCCGTGGCGCAACCATTTAATCGGCGACATTCTTCGAGTAGTCCTGTGCCGGCTGCTTGGTGAATAGCACCATCAACACCACCGCCACCGAGTAAGAAATTGTTAGCAGCGTTAACGATCGCCTCGACTTGTAGAGTTGTAATATCACCTTGAACAACTTCAATGTTTTTGCTCATTTTTGTGTAAATAGTTGGTGTTGTGGTAAAATAGAAATTAAGTCCATAATATTAATTCTATTTTCTGATTGGATTAAAATAATTGAAGAAGGAGTCAGTAGCCAGGAGTCAGAATAAATTAGTGGGGGATTCATGCTTACCACTTTCTTATTGACCGCTAAATCTATGATTTTGTGGGGTCTTCAACCCAATTATACATCCGCCAGTCATACATAATTCATTCTGACTTCTGACTCCTGTAAGTAATGAGACAGAATTAATTACACAACTGACTTTTCTGTTCCCTGTTCCCTGTTCCCTGTTCCCTCTCTCAACGAATGAATTTAATTTTCTCCGACTACTTATTCTTTTTGATAAAAAGATATTTTGTGAAACTCATAAAAAAGGTTAATGGAAAACGATACACCAAAAGAATTAGATTCAGATAAAGAGATAGAACGGTTGATTGATGAGGTGATGTCATCAGCTTTAAGCGATGAACAATACCGAAAAAAGATGCAGCGCCGGAAAGAGGTACAGGATCAAAGGATAGCAAAAGCTGTACCAGAAAAAGGGTTAATTATTGTGAATACTGGGAATGGCAAGGGTAAAACTACGGCGGCTTTGGGGATGGTATTAAGGTCGCTAGGTCATGGATATAAAGTAGCGATCGTCCAATTTATCAAGGGTGCATGGGAACCGGCGGAAAAGATGGCTTTTAGTCATTGGGGAGATCAGTTAGAGTTTCATGCTATGGGTGAAGGTTTTACTTGGGAAACACAAGATCGCGATCGCGATTTAGAAAAAGCCTCTGCTGCTTGGGCTAAATCTTTAGAATACATCCTCAACCCAGATTTTAAACTGGTTTTATTAGATGAAATTAATATCGCGCTGAAACTAAATTATTTGCAAATTGAGGAAGTATTAGCTGGTTTAGCCCAAAAACCACCAGATAAGCACGTAATTTTGACAGGTAGAGGCGCACCACCAGAGTTAATTGAAAAGGCTGATTTAGTCACGGAAATGACTTTAATTAAACATCCTTTTCGAGATAAAGGGGTTAAAGCCCAACCAGGTATTGAGTATTAGGGAATCTAAGAAAGTGATTATTTGACCAATTCCAAAAATAATGGCTAAAGAAATGAAAACAATAGAAACAGTTCTGAATGTTACTCCCAATGGACAAAATACAGTGGAATTACCTCCAGATATTCCCGCAGGTGAATATCAAGTAGTCATAGTTTTTAATGAAAAACTTAAATCAGAACAACTAGCAGCGAAAAATAAAGTACAAAATTTAAAATTTTCAGCCTATCCTGTCGGTTTAGTTTCTGACAATTTCAGGTTTCGTAGAGAAGACTTATAGCAAGCGTCAAGGTGATTAGGACATCAACAAATGATAAAACCTAGACAGAAAAAGACTTTCAAGTTTGTTAAAAGTTCCCAGCCATAACTAGATAATTTATTTTGGACTACTACTTATTTGGTGTGGCAAATACACGCCAGATAACAAAGACTGTAAGCCCTAAATAGGCGAATACAGTCAGCCATTCTTGCCAACGACTTGATATATTATTCATGGGTAATAGGAGAAAAAAGGTAAAATTAAACTATTTAAATTGAGAATCTGCCTCCAATATCGTACCGACTAAACACGCCTGGAACAAACTCACACCAGTCAATTTCGTGGCTTCTAACTCAGCACAGAGTAAATTTGCACCCATCAAATTTGCCCCTGTTAAATTGGCTGCCCTTAAATCTACTTCTTCTAAATTAGCTTGGGTTAATATCGCACCTTGTAAATCGGCACGACTTAAATCAGCGCCTTTGAGGTTTGCCCCTGACAAGTTTACACCCCGTAAATCAGCACCCCGTAGGTCTGCACCTTGGAGGTTTACATTGATTAAATTAGCACCACTTAAAAAAGCACCTGCTAATGATGTGTCGCTGAGTGTTGCACCCATCAAGTTTGCCCCACGCAAGTTGCTACCGCGTAAATCAGCACCTGTTAAATCAGCTTGCATTAAGTTTGCTCCCATCAGGTTAGCACGCAAGTCGGTTTGTTGAAGGTTAGCACCCATCAAGTTTGCACCTTCAAAATGTCCACCTTCGAGTTTGGAAGCAAAGAAGTTAACACCAACTAAGTTAGCACCGGCTAAATTAATCCGGCTTAAATCTAGTTCGGAGAGTTCCTCGTCTTCTAAATTTGCCCCTGGAAGTTGTTTGAGTTTTCCTAATCTAATGGTTTCAATATTCATTGGAGGTAACTTTTAATCTCTTCACTACTTTTGGTGTGGGTGTCCCATCGAGGATCAAGTAACCACATAGCACTGCTAATTTTGGGTTTCATCAAGGGAAAATCGAGTCCCTGTTGTAAACCCATGACTAACAAAGCTAGGGTATCTACAAGTTTAGGGTCAAAACGGGTAGATTGTTGTTGTTGACAATGATCTAAGGCTTGAGAAAATATTTCTTCGCCTGGTTGATTTAAGTATTTTTGCTGATTGACTTGCCACTGAAAATTTGCTGCTAAGGCTAAAATTCTAGATTCTAGGGGTATTTCGTCTCCAATTAGACCGGCTGGTTCTCCTGTACCGTTCCACCATTCGGTTTGGTGGGTGATAATTTGAGCGATCGCTCTCAGTCGTGACATTGTGCGTAATACTTGGGCCCCTGGTACTAGGGGACAGGTGAGGGGACAACTGGGGGCATCTTCTTGATAACGGTGAGATGAGCCGGGGGTGAGGGCGCTTTCAGCCTTTTGTAGGGGATCTATGCGATGCAGCAAGGCGGCAAGACGTAATCTTTTGATTTGCCATGCGGGTAAATCTAATAACTGCGCCATTGTTTCGCAAATTGCTACTACTTCGGCGGCGGCCATGGGGTTGTTGATATCTGCTAGATCCATTAATTGCGCCATTCGCAAAAATGCCTGAATTTCGTTAGAAACCAAGTTGCGATCTAGGGTTTGTTGGGGTATGGTTAATTTTTCTTGCCCGGTTTGCAGGTAATCAACTACGCGAGAAACTACTGCACTGAGTTCTTCTGGTGTAGCAATGCTGGTTTTAATGTTTTGTTTATGACTATTGAGTTTGTGGGCTAGTTCTGGGTTATATTTTTCAATGTGAGCGATCGCTATTTCTGCCGTTTCTTGCACCAATTCAGGTTCAAATGTCCACAATCCGTAAAATTTACGCTCTAAATCGGATGTTGGTAATCCACCACTTCCATAATCATCTGCGGATAATTCTTGACAAATTACCATTGCTGTGTATTCAGAAGACAAAATAATCAAGTGCCACTCTTCAGCCACCGGATCATTTGCCTCTAAACCGACTAAATTGACATTGGGTAATTCGCTGGTAGGATGTTCTGCAAAACCAGAGTTAGCGGCCGCCATAATCACAATTTCCCGACTGCACTGGGCAATATCAGCATAGCGGTCGGCTTCTTGCAGATACCATTTACCCTGCTGAAAAGCGGTAATTACTAAGG
The DNA here is from genome assembly GCF_034932285.1 of Cronbergia sp. UHCC 0137. Classification (NCBI taxonomy): domain Bacteria; kingdom Bacillati; phylum Cyanobacteriota; class Cyanophyceae; order Nostocales; family Nostocaceae; genus Cronbergia; species Cronbergia sp. UHCC 0137. The sequence goes on along the minus strand of NZ_JAYGHC010000082.1, from coordinate 4,799 downwards.
GTGTCCCCTCACTGCCCAAGATATGATCTTCTAAGGCGTGACACAAGGCGACTAAAGTATTTTTAAAATACACACCAAAATGAATTGGTCTGGTAGTTGACCGGTGGGCTATTTCCAGCTTTTGTAAAATTGAACCTTTTAACATGGATTTTTATAATTAAATGAATCAGAATCTAGAATGACAAGAATTTAAGCGGATAGCGATCGCTCTATACTGGGGATAGAATGATGGTAACTGCATAATTATTTGCTGATTTCCTGGTTCTTGATTAACTTGCTGGTGTTTTTGCAAATTATATAGTAACTCTAACCTGATTCTGCCAAAAGGATGGTTGGGTGTTGATTTCTGAAATAACTATTCTTCCTCCTGACTCCTGACTCCTAGTAGTCTGTCAAATTTATTTTGACGGGTAATAATAGGAAAAAACTTCTGTTTTCCCTCCCCTACTCCCCCTGCCCCTCTTCTCCCCCTGCTTGCCTTTACCCGTCATTTTTGGATTGACAGACTACTAGCCCTAAACAAAAGACTTTTTCCCAAGTCCTATTTAATCTATTTATCGTGAACTTGCAAAAAAGCAATAAACTGTTACAACCTGAAAGATGTAAAATTTTTGTTAAATAAAACCAGCATCTACAGTTTATCCAGATTTTATAAGGTATTCAGCATGACAGCAATTACGCCAAAGGCAGCTTCCACAGTTCCCAATTTTTGTGAAGGGATTCAATATTTTGGGGAAGCGTTACCAGATTTTGAAACTTATGGTGTTACTCCGGTGATAGAATCGGGCAAGAGCGCGATCGCCTCTGTAACCGATCCTCAAGCAGTATATCAGACTTTACTAGGGGCAGATGCTTTACGTTATTTAACTCTACAAATCACAGCTAGTAAGGCTTCTGGCCATCCCGGCGGTTTTGCCAGCCAAGCGGAAGCTTATGCAGCTTTGGTCATGCTGGGACATAAAAACATTATCACGGAAGTGGGACACCATGCTCCTGGTTTTTATAGTGCCATGTTCTTAGACAGGTCGTTGGAGGATATGGGTATTGTTAATGTACAACAATTGCGCGATCGCTTTCGAGAAAAGCATGGATTATTAGGACACCTTTCCGGCTACATTCCCGGTATTCTCGCACCTGCTGGACCCCTGGGACAAGGACAACATTTCGCCATGGCCGCAGCACTCTTGCACCGTGATAAACTCTTCCCCTTCACCTTGGGAGACGGGGGACTGGGTGAACCCTATATCATGAGTTCAATGGCGCATTTCAACACCGCTTACCCCACCGCTACCAACTTCTTACCCGTGTTAGTGTGGAACGGTTACAGCCAAGAACACCACAGCATGGTATCTCTAAAAACCAACGAAGAGATGATTGCATATTGGCAAGGTAACGGTTTTGCCGAAGTTGTGTTAGTAAATGCCAAAGATTTTGACGACCAAAATCAAGCCGGTGAGTATGTTGATAGTACCGCTTTTTCTTTTGCCAACCGCCTAGAATTTACCAAAGCGGTATTAGTAGGAATGGATAAAGCCGCACGTTCAGCACTTAGCGGAAAATTGACGGTATTTATTATCAAACAACTCAAAGGTGCAGGGGTTCATGATTTAGGGGCAAAATCACACAACCTTTATCCTAAAGATACATTGGATGCACCCCACATCATTACAGCTTTAAAAAATCGGGCTTTATCTGTAGAAGCATGGCAAACAGTCCGCACCAATGCCGAACGTGCAGGAGGTGGACCGGCGGCTAAAACTGTAGTTACAGAATTTGAATTACCCTTAGCAGATTTAGGTAAATTACCATTAGAAGAATATAAAGTGGGGGCAGTTCCTCAAGTTGCTACAACTGTGATGGGTAAGTTGGTGGGAGTAGTAGGAAATAAGGATAAAAATTTCCTTGTGACTAACGCCGATGGTAACGCCGCTTCAGGAATTGGTAATATTAATGAAGCATTAAAAATCAATCACCCCACCACAGATGATACCTATCATCAAGCCCCAGGTGGTCAAGTTTATGAACCTTTGAGCGAAGATGCTTGTGCAGGATTAGCGGCTGGTTTATCCTTAATGGGGGCGAGAACTTTGTGGTGTTCCTATGAATCTTTTGCGATCAATGGTTTACCAATTTGGCAAACTGTCACCCAAGCAATGGCAGAATTACGCCGTCAAACACCTTCGACAATTACATTATTTACAGCCGGGGCTTTAGAACAAGGACGCAACGGTTGGACTCACCAAAGACCCGAAATTGAAGCTTATTTTGCTTCTTTGATGAGAACCGGAAATGTCTTCCCATTATTTCCCCCAGATGCTAACAGTATTCAAGTCTGTTATAACTGGGCTTTGCAAACAAAAAATAAGGGCATTGTCATTACTGCTAGTAAGTCACCTTTGCCAATTCGTAGCACCTTTGCCCAAACTGAAAAAGGCTTAATTGATGGTGCGGTGTTATTACATGAAGTTGCTGGTGGGAAGACTGTTGTATTTGCTGTCATTGGCGATTTGACATTAATTCCTGTGTTTGAAGCGGCGGCATTTTTAGAAACTGAAGGTATTGGTGTGAAGATTGTTTCTATTATCAATCCTCGTCGTTTATATCGTCCTCATGATACTGCTTGGGATACTTGTTCTGAACCAGATAACGGTTTTTTAAGTGATGCCGATTTTGAGCAATTGTTTGGTGGAGATGCCTTAATTGGTGTGACAGGTGGCGCTGCGGCGATGTTAGAACCGATCATGTTACGTAGTAATTCTAAACGTGATTCTTTTGCCTGGAAGCGTGGGGAAACTACCGCAAGTGCGGGTGAGTTGATGGCTTTTAATGGGTTGACTGCGGAAGCGTTGACTAAGCGGGCTATTGAGTTGGTGCATTAATTAGAACGCAGATGTACGCAGATTAACGCGGATGTTTTGGCGTTGGGTTGCGTACATTTGCTGATTTTTTTAATTGGAGGGAACGCAGATGAACGCTGATGGACGCAGATTGGATTTGAATAAGGTTACAGAGCAGATTATTGGGTGTGCTTTTAAGGTTGGTAATACTTTGGGGGTTGGTTTCTTGGAGGCGGTTTATGAAAATGCTTTGGTGCATGAGTTACGGAAAACTTCTTTGTTGGTTGAGCAACAAAAAATGCTAGAAGTTTGGTATGAAGGTATAGTTGTGGGTAATTATAGGGCTGATTTGTTGGTAGAGAATGCTATTATTGTAGAGTTAAAGGCAGTAACAGCACTAGATAGTAAGCATTTTGCCCAATGTATGAATTATCTTAAAGCCTCTGGACTTACTCTATGTCTATTAATTAATTTTGGTAATCCCAAAGTAGAGATAAAGCGTGTTGTCCGTAATTTCTAAACCCATCTGCGTTTATCAGCGTTCATCCGCGTTTCTCTGAATTAGGGTAGTATTATTTATCGAGCTTTTACTTAGATGGGGATTATTTGAATAAAGCAAAGTTTTATGTGATATAAATTGGAAACTGTGTAATTCAACCTAAAAAACTATGACTAAACCTATACCAACCAAATATAATGATGTTCAGTTTCGTTCTAGATTAGAGGCAAGATGGGCAGCTTTCTTTGATCTCTTAAAATGGGGGTGGGAGTACGAGCCTTGTGACTTTGATGGATGGATTCCCGACTTTTTACTAAAGTTTGATTCTCCTATTTTTGTTGAAGTTAAGCCTGTTTATAATTTTCCACAAGATATTGCTGATGAAATAGAAAATTCAGGTTGTACAGAAGATTGTCTAATTGTGGGAATGACTCTGGATACACATAAAAATAGCTCATATTATGGAGTTCAAATTGGTTGGAAAAGAGTTGTAGATGAAGAAAAGGCTATTTATCTGGAATGCTCTGATCTAGTTTGGCCAGTTTACAAGAATTGGTTTGAAGTCGTCTTTACTCTGGATAAATATAAGGAAATTACTTTTGATGGCGCACCTGGATACACATCAGGAATATCTAGATTTACAGATGGATGGGATGATTATGGTTCACAAGGTTTAGAAAAAGAAGTTCAAAGGTTTTGGCGGATGGCAGGAAACAAAGTGCAATGGAAAAATCCAATTATTTAATAAATTGGACAGTATTTGTATGTTGGGTTGATGCTAGGAAACCCAACAATATTAATAACCCTAAATTACAACCCAAAAACCCTGTATCTGTTCACATCATCTCACCCAACCATCACGAGCGATGTGTACGACGTTGCGCTGTCTGTAGGTATCGCAGCGATGCTTACGGCCAGGGTAGCGATTCCTTCGGTGAGCGCAGCGATCCTTTCGGCGAGAGGAGCGATTCTTACAGCGATGCCTTCGGCGAGAGGAGCGATCGTGTAAATAAGAGAATACAATAAAACCATCACAGATACACCTGGAAATATTAATCTCACCGGAGAATTATCACCCGAACTAAATCAAATCCTAGATTCATAAACTAATAGACTAAAAATATCAAACTAGGCTATACTACTTATAGTATGACTGTGGGTAGGATATGGCTAAAATCTCAATTTCATTGCCAGATGAACTACTAAATTACATTGACCAAAAAGTTGAAAACCGTAGTGCATTGATTGAAAATCTCTTGAAACAATGGCAAGAAAAACAACAAGATGAAGCACTAGCCGCAGCTTGCGCTTTGGTTGATGAATTAGAATTAGGTTGGGAAAGTGAATGGCAAAACATAGCGATTACCGAATGGGAAGCATCTGGATAGTAACATTTGACCCATCCGTAGGTACAGAAATTCAAAAAACTCGTCCAGCACTGATAATTTCTGGGACTTTGTTTA
>NZ_JAYGHC010000081.1:7568-18526 GCF_034932285.1 Cronbergia sp. UHCC 0137 | reverse complement strand
TAGTACATTTTTAGCGTCTGTCATCAAAATTTCTCCTTATTTACGAGATCAGCGATCGCACTCACTAATTCTTCTGCTACGATTGGTTTTGATAAATGTAACTGAAATCCTGCCTCAATTGCCTGATGTTGATCCCATTCTCCAGCATAAGCAGTCAAAGCGATGGATTTTGGGATAGCTGGAATTTCTCCACTTTGTTCACCTTCCCAACTTTTCAGTTGACGCATTAGTGAATAACCATCCATTTCCGGCATACTAATATCACTAACTAACACATCTATATCTGTCTGTGCTAAAACTTCTAGAGCTTTAACCGCAGAATTGACAGTAATTACATTTGCGCCATCTTGCTGTAAAATAAAAGCTAAAAAATCACGAGAATCAGCATCATCATCTACCACTAAAATTCGCACCCTATTTAAGGTTAAATGTGTAGTCGTTACATCGGAAGAATCAATATCTTCAAGTATCATATCTGGATGATCATTTTTCACCAGAGGTAGTCTGACAATAAATGTTGCTCCTTGATTTAGACCGGGGCTTTCGACTGTGATAGTACCACCATGAATTTCGACGATATTGCGTGCGATCGCTAATCCTAAACCCAATCCACCAAACTGTCTAGTAGCACTACCATCAGCTTGGCGAAAATAATCAAAAACATAGGGCAAAAACTCTGCACTAATTCCTTTACCTGAATCACGAATAGAGATTTGAGCATAGCCATTAACCTGTTCTAAATGTATATCTATTTTTCCTCCTTGAGGTGTAAATTTAACAGCATTAGAAAGTAAATTCCAAAAAATTTGCTGTAACCGAGTAGCATCACCCAAAACTTGAGCAAGATTGGCTGTAAATACAGTATTTAACTGAATCAATTTACTGTCTGCCGCTAAACGGATTATTTCTATTGCCGACAAAATAGTAGATTTTACATTCACATTTACTGTATTTAAAACCAGTTTCCCCTGTAAAATTCTGGAAACATCTAGTAAGTCTTCAATTAGTTTAACCTGCAATTTAGCATTACGTTCAATTGTTGCTAATGCTTGTTCTGTTTTGGCTGGATCGAACTTCCTAGTTTGCAATAACTGAGACCAACCTAAAATGGAATTAAGCGGTGTGCGTAATTCGTGAGAAAGTACAGCTAAAAATTGATTTTTAATTCGATTAGCTGTTTCTGCTTTAGTCCGTGCAGCTTGTTCTAATTCCAAAAGATGAGCGCGTTGTTGTTGTATTTCCTTTTGTTCATGGATATCTGTACAAGTTCCGAACCACTTGACTACCAAACCTTCTTCATTTTTCAGTGGTAAAGCCCGTGCTAATTGCCAACGATAAGAACCATCATTTGCTCGTTTAAAGCGGTATTCATTCTCGTATAAACAACCATGTTCAGTAGCATTTACCCAAATATCATAAGCATTTTGTATATCATCTGGATGTAATGCCGCTAACCATCCAAAACCTAACGATTCTTCAAAAGTTAATCCTGTATATTCACTCCAGTTTTTATTAAAAAAATCACATTCTCCCTCAGAATTACTTGTCCAAACAAGTTGAGGGATTGCTTCAACCAAGTAACGATAACGTTCTTCACTTTCGCATAAGGTTTCTAAGATACGTTGTAATTTCTCATTAGTATTAGTAATTTCTTGAGTGCGAATTTCAACTAAATCTTCCAAATGATTCTGATATATTCTCAGTTCATTTTCTACTCGACATCGCTCTACTATTTGTGTTTGTAGTTCTTGATTGGCTTCTTTTAGTTGAGTAGGACTGGGAATTGCTAGGGCTTTTGGCACTAATGGTACAAGTTCTACTGCTGTAACTAAAGAGATCAATGCTGTAAGTGCCTTGATTGATCCTGCCACCCAGTAAATTGGATTCCAAATAGTCCAAACTTCTAATAAATGAGTAGTACCACAAGCGATGATAAATGCACTAAATAATAGAAAAATCCAAGAAAAGGGTAAATCCTTACGTTTTTGGACAAAATAAAACAAGGTAATGGGAATTGAGTAATAAGATAAAGCAATGATTGAGTCAGATAACAGGTGTAGCAAAACTAAATTAGTTTGCCATAAATAACAGTGTCCATGTGGTATAAACGGCGTTGAGAAAAGAAAGTTATTCCATGATTCTTGCATAATTTTCAATAGATAAGTTCTGTATTTTCAGCATCTTAGGTATACATTCATGCAAAAACTAAACCAAGAAAATGTTTTCCATTAAGGTAATTTAAGGTACGCTTATTAATCATAAATTAAATTTTTATTTATGACCTATACAAAGTTCGCTTAATTAAGCCAAATTTATTCTTTAAGCTACTTGATCTCAATGAATATCATTTTTTCAGCTATTTACAGCCCATAGATATAAAGACTATGAAAATGTTCTCTTGTAGGGTGTGGTTCGGCAAGCTCACCAACCACATCAGACCCAATAATTGAGCGTATAACAGATTTTCTCTATCTGACGCACCGCACTAATACGGGATAAAAAAAACCTTAAACTAGGCAATTTCGTTTATACATATCATCTGCATTTGGTACAGTGAGAAAAAAGATATTTATAACCTCAAAAAGTTACTCACGAACATTTTTATACTTGTAGGATAGATGTTCCCCTTTGTTTCACTTAGAGAGGCTAGACTAACAGCTATTCCGCAAAAGAATAAAAAAATTTTAAAGAATACCAGGGATAGATGCTTTTTTCGTGATCTAGTGTTCATCTGTTTAAAGAAGGTTCGATACACCTGACTTACTCAAGCATCTGGCTAGGTATGGAATCAAACTACTCCTATGACTTTGGAGATGATTTTCATGATTTTTAGAAAACTTGCAGTAAAACACACACTGAAATAGTTTTGTTTGCTTGAATAGCTATATTAAGAGGACTGAAATTCGCGACTATTGATTATGGCCACCAAACTGATTGATGTTAGAGAATATACTGTTAGAGCGCATAAAAGGCTGATTCACACTCGTGTTTTTAACTTTGTCTGTAAGGAATGTAATCAGACTACAAAACGCGAAACCTTTGGACCTCGACCCTTGTATTGTGAAAGCTGTCGTCCTCCCCAATCACCGAAAAGATCATCACAGGAGTCTAGAAAAGCCAAGCCTAGACCAATGACTTACAACAGTGAAACCGATTTACATTGATTGAATTGCTATGAATACTAAAGAACAATTACAAGCACCTCCAGAAACATTTATCTCACCGTTGCTGGAATTAAGAGATTATTATGCGGGACTGGTAGAAAAGTATGAACGTCTATTTGTGCAAGCGCGATCGCAACTTGATCACACCGAGGCTTTATTATCTAATTGGGATGTTCCTGACGACAATCGACAGTTTTCACAACTGGAAGGGAATGATAAAACCCTGGCTAGTTCCTCAGAAAGCTCTATGTTATTCCTTTCGTCTCATCACAAGTCTGATATTGACCTATTGGAATCTATAGAGTTGGAACTTGAAAACTCCCACAAATTACACCAGCAAAGTTCCACCTTTACTTCTACAGAATCTCTAACCTACCCAACTGCAAAAACATCATTAGAAGGTCAAGATCCTTTCATTAAGGGAGCAGAAATTCCCATGCTACCCCAGTATGACTCTCTAACCCGAATGGAAGCTCTCAAAGACCTAATGCAAGATTATGCTGGTACGGTCTGTCATATTGATTTTATTGTGCGATCGCTCTACGGTGAGTTAGAATCAACTATCTTCAGAATCGTCAAAGGTAGAGTCCAATCTTCCCTTACTCAAGGTCGAGAAAGAGGTTACTGGACATCTATTCCTAATGAACCTGGTTGTTACACTCTGGATTTAAGCCTACTAACTACAACTAATAACAATGGCTTCCCTCAGAGTTTCAAACCCAAACGCAAAAAACCCTTCATCATCCCCAAAACTAAAGTAGTGCCAATGCGCCAAGTCTTTGAAGGTCAATTTTTAATTGATGCTCTCACCTCTTTTTTAGAGCAAAACCCAGGACAGGTTTTTAATGTTGCTGAAATAGTCAATGGGATTTATGGAGAACTCAATTCTCAACAACTCAGAGAGGTAAAAAACAAAGTGTTAAATGAATTATCTAGAGGTCATCGCACTGGTAGATTTTCTCGAGTTCCTCACCAAATTGGTTTATATACTTGGGATGCAAAAATGATCAGCAGTTCACAATTCCAAAATAAAACCTATACTCCACACATCTGACATTTAAGCCTAAGTAGCCTAAGTAGGGTGGGCAATGCCCACCAAAAAGAAATAATAGGCTGGAGAAATCCTAAAAAGCTACCTGTTCACCAGGTAATGGTGCTATCACCTTAGTTGCTAAATTGTGTTTCTCTAATAATGAACGAAAATCCTCAACACTCCCCTTAGCTTGCAAAAATTTCACTAACAATCCTTCAAATACAACATCCCCTCCAGCGGCCGTTGGTAACATTATTTGAGGTTGCAATAATTTAGCGACTTCTACAGCACTATTCATACCTTTAATAATTGGACCCAACACAGGTAAACCTAAATCTATTATTGGTGTAATTACCACATCCACTGGTGCAACCTGGCTCAATTGGGGAGAATGATATCCATGAGGCTCGTAATAAAGCGTTGAATTACTTCCTAGCTCTTTGAGGAGATAACCATTTTCTAGTAAGGTGGGTCCAATGGGTGAACCAGGAAAAGCCTGAATTTCTACCTGATTATTCAAGGTAAATGTTTCACCATGAGCAAGAGTAATCACTTTGGTATAACCCAGAGGCTTTACTACCTTAGCCGCATTGGGAGAAGCTACAATTGGGATACTTTTGTCAAGCTGCTTGAGCGTTTGTGGGTGAGCATGATCTTCTAACCCCTGAGACAATAAAATCAGGTCAATATTATCTGGAATTGGTCTTTCCTGGAGTCGTGAACCTTTAAATAACCAATCCAGATTGCCGAAAGTTAATGAACCAACTAACCAAGGGTCAATTAGTATTCGCTGTTTGCTAATTTCTATCAGCCAACTATTGCTATCTAACCAAGTGAAGTACATATTTTTAATTGGTGATTGGTGATTGGTGATAAATTAATTATTCCTCCCCTACTTCCCCTACTTCCCCTACCTCCCCTGCTTCCCCTGCTTCCCCTACTTCCCCTGCTTCCCCTGCTTCCCCTGCCCTGACAGGTGTAGGTTTTTTACAATCAAGAAGAGTTGGCAAAAAGAAGTGAGAAAATCAAGCAAAAGATAGGCGTGTATGGTGGGAGAAAATGCTAAAAAAAGAGCAACTCAAACAATGATTACGGATAGTATCAGAGCATCTGCCTCATTTGACGATACCACAGGCGATCGGTTTGGCGATTTGGAGCTTTGGAATGGTGATGACCAAATCGAGTAGTTTAACTCAGGTAGCTCATTTTATTGCTAGTATCAATGGGCAAAAGCCAAATACAGTCAGACAAAGACTCAAGGAATGGTATCAGGAAGCTGAAGCTAAGAAAGGGAAACGGAGGAGAACATTAGATGTAACTAACGAATATGAATTAAATAAAGTGCAAAAGTAGGGTGTGTAAAGCCCTTCGGGTATGGCTACGCTAGAGCAACAGCGTAACGCACCATTCCAGGTTAAATCAGAATTGCAGGTTATTAAATTTGCGCTCCTAAGTGTTTTGCCTCATTGTTCATCTAAGTGTTGAGTTTACTACCAGCAGGTAGAGATAGGATAGCACTAGCAATGGATGCCTCACCCCTCACCTGTCAGGGTAGGGGAGGAATAATTAATTTATCACCCATCACCCATTATGTTTAACAAAATTTTAGTCGCACTAGACAACTCAGAAACAAGTCAGTATATATTTGAACAGTCCGTATTTTTGTCCAAAGCAACTAACGCATCTATGATGCTGCTTCATGTTTTATCTCCCTTAGAAGATCCTTACCTTAACCCGGTGTTTTTGCAATCAGGAACTATCTATCCTACCTTGAATACTGAAGCAATGAATAAATATATAGAAATCTGGAATGAACTCAAAGAAGAAAGACTAACTTGGATGCGATCGCTGTCAAAACAGGCTGTTAATATGGGGGTAAATACAGACTTTGTTCAAGATATGGGTGATGCAGGACGAATTATCTGTAAATTAGCCCTAGATTGGCAAGCCGATCTAATTATAATTGGGCGCAGGGGAAGAACTGGCATTAATGAATTATTATTAGGCAGTGTCAGTAACTATGTACTACATCATGCTTCCTGCTCGGTTTTGACCATCCAGGGTTTCACTTCCCTCCCCCTAGTCAATACCTAAAACACCCAAAAAAGTTTCTGATTAATCTTTGATAGGACTTACGCACTGTACAAAATGCAGATGATATGTATAAATGAAATTTCCTAGTTTCCGGCTTTTGTCATCCCATATTAGTGCGGTGCGTCAGACTCGATAACTCATTCACAATCAACAGAAATTTGACATCTGACCCACCTGACGACTAAACTCGTCATTTTTGGTTTGACAGACTACTGAAAAAATATTTGCTAAAGTCTAACAAGACTAAAATATCATGAATGCTGCAATTAGCAGAGTATTAACCAGTTCAAATTAATTAAATTAATTAGCACAAATCCTGGCTTCAGAAAAATTCCTGTTACGGTGATGGAGTTAAGGACAATCCTAACTATCGTCGTTTTATTTAACAAAACCACCATTTTAACATCTAGAGGTATAAATGAACTTTAACGAGCTTAACAAAAAAACAAATGAATATAAAGAACTTAAAGAAAAACCTCAATGGCAAGGAACACAACCGACAAAATCAGGAATTAAGAATCGAGAAGCCAAGCCAAGAGAGGCTATAGCTAACCAATCCCTAAGTGATGAACTCAATCGTGGTCGATTAGCAATTTTCATTGATGGATTAAGCTTATTTCATACAGCCTTGCAACTTGGCATTGAAATCGACTATGTTAAACTACTTTGTTGTTTAACTAAAACCTCTCGACTATTACGTGCTTTCTTTTATACCGGAGTCGATACCAACAACGAAAAACAACAAGGGTTTCTTCTGTGGATGCGTCGGAATGGTTATCGTGTAGTTGCTAAAGACATTTTTGCAATTGCAGAAAACGGCAAAAAACCAAATCTGAATGTAGAACTTGCTGTAGATATGATTACCTTAGCCCCATATTACGATACTGCCGTATTAGTGAGTGGAGATGGGGATTTAGCCTATGCTGTCAATGCTGTTAGTAATTTAGGATCTAGAGTGGAAATCATTGGACTACAAACAATGACTAGCGATAGCTTGATTGATGTTGCTGATTCATTCATAGATTTTGACAGTATTAAACAATACATTCAGAAGGATTCACAGATTGGCTATACTTATCGCACTACCTCCAATGCTCAATTTTAGCTTTTGATATTTGACCTTACGCACCCTACACAGTACAAAGGTGGGCAATGCCCACCCTACTTTTTACGCCCAATTCCGTACAAATTCGGATGACATCATCAAAGCCATTTCCCTTTGGTAACGCTACTATCAAAGTGATAGATACAGGTAACTTAGTTTTCACCTCCAGTAACTCTAAAACCTTTCCTTGTTCCCCTTCTAATTGTGATAACCACCATTTACCCTTTCCATCCATGGCAATAAATTTATCACCTTCCCCCAACCTTAATACTCTCAATAAATAATGTTTTTGTTGAGGTGTTAATAAAATTTCTGTTGCTTGGAGTTGGGAAAGATTAACAGTAATGCGTTGGAGTTGAGACATAGAATTTTAGATTGAGGATTTTTGTTTTTCAGTACCTAATACGCAAAGTCTAGGCTATATATAACAAATAAGGCATAATTTTAAACATTATTGCCTGTTTCCTTCTCCTAAAATATACCATTTATTTGGCACGATTACTTATTTATCCTCTAACACTAAAAGGCTTTTCAGTCAAAGATTTAAGACGATAACCCATACCGTGCATAGTTTCAATAAAATCTTCCGGTGCGCCAGCCGCTTTGAGTTTCTGGCGTACACTTCTGAGATGAACTTTCACCGTATGTTCATCAGGAGATGCTTCAGTTGGCCAAATATGTTCAATAATCACACTGCGATTCAAGACTCGGCGACCGTTTCGCAGCAATAATTCCATGAGACTATATTCTTTAGGAGTAAAATGGACTGGATGACCGTCGTAGCTTACCTCATAAGTGCTGGGGTTTAGTTGCAGATATCCCCATTCTAGGATAGGAGGAGAGCTAGTGTTACCTCGACGCAACAAAGCGCGAATTCTGGCAAATAATTCACCTAAATCCACAGGTTTAATGATATAGTCATCCGCACCGACATCTAAACCAGTAATTTTATCAGTGATTGTATCGCAGGCCGTGATCATTAAAACAGGCATTTTATAACCATGCGATCGCAACCGATGACACAGAGTAATACCATCTATTTCCGGTAACATTAGATCCAACAGCATTAGATCATAGTTTAGGGCTTTGGTGCAATCCCAAGCGGCCTCTCCATCTGTGGCAATGTCAACGACATAAAGCTGGTCTGTTAGTGCCTCTGCCAGGGTTTCCGCTAAACGAATATCGTCTTCAACTAAAAGAATTCTCATCAGAGTATATGCCTAGAAAGCAAATCTTATTCATAACTCTACAGGAAAAATGCTAGGTTGATTAACGGTTAGATTGGCGAATTTTAGCTACAAAAGCGGCAAAAAGCCGAATTTTTTTGATCATAAATACAAAATACTTCTTCTGAATTTGCAATACTTCTTCACACATTCAATTGCGAATTGTAAAGATTCTAGTTTTTCTACTAATCTTTCCGATTTATTTACAATTTCCTTACCTATTTATTTACAACAGACCCATTAATCTTCAATCAAGGCGGGTAAAGGAAATGTCTACTTTCCAAAACCTAAAAATTTAGGAGAAATTGAAGATGCTTGATGCTTTTTCTAGAGTAGTTGAACAAAGCGATCGCCAAGGCGCATATTTGAGCGACGATCAAATTAATGCTCTCTCTGCTATCGTTGCAGATGGCAACAAACGCTTAGATGTTGTTAACCGTTTGACCAGTAATGCTTCCGCAATTACAGCCAATGCTTATCGCGCATTAGTAGCTGAACAACCCAACGTATTTGGTCCTGGGGGTGCTTGTTTCCACCACCGTAACCAAGCAGCTTGTATTCGTGACTTAGGCTTCATTTTACGTTATGTTACCTATTCCGTAGCTACTGGAGATTCCAGCACTATGGATGATCGTTGTTTGAACGGTTTGCGCGAAACCTACCAAGCATTGGGAACACCTGGCGCTACCGTTGCTTCCGGTATTGGTAAAATGAAAGATGCAGCGATCGCCATTGCTAACAGCAACGCTGGTATTACCCGTGGTGATTGCAGCAACTTAATGTCTGAAGTAGCCAGTTACTTTGACCGTGCAGCAGCAGCAGTTGCTTAATTGTGAATTGAATTTTGAATTGATCATCCATCATATACATTTTCGGGAGAATTTTAACCATGAAGACCCCTCTAACCGAGGCTATTGCTGCTGCCGATTCTCGTGGCACATACTTAGGCAACACCGAAATGCAAGCTATTTTTGGTCGTATGAGCCGCGCTCAAGCTGGATTGAATGCTGCTAAAGCCTTCAACCAAAACGGTCAAAAATGGGCTGAAGCTGCTGCTAACCACGTTTACCAAAAATTCCCCTACACCACCCAAATGCAGGGATCTCAATACGCTTCCACCCCAGAAGGTAAATCAAAGTGTGTTCGTGACATCAGCCACTACCTCCGCACCATCAGCTATTGTTGTGTGGTTGGTGGTACAGGACCATTAGATGAGTATGTCTTAGCAGGCGTAAAAGAATTTAATGCGGCTTTGGGTTTATCCCCCAGTTGGTATGTAGCCGCATTAGAATTTGTCCGCGACAACAACGGCCTATCTGGTGACGTAGCTGGAGAAGCAAATATTTACCTCAACTATGCTATCAACGCATTGAGCTAAAAACTTACAGGTTAAACGAGTAAGGGGAAAGGGAAAAATACTTTCTTTTCCCCTTATTTGATCATAAGGAGTTAAAACCATGACCCTTTCAATGGAACAGAGGTTAGGCATCAGTGCAGTTTTAGACACAAAAATCGAACTGCGCCCTAATTACAGCGAAGACGAATTACAACAAGTCTTCAAATCTGCCTACGAGCATATATTTGGACGCGAACGAGTTTATCTTGGTGGAACCTTTGCTAGTGCAGAAGCAATGCTGAGAAACGGACAAATTAGTGTACGCCAATTTGTGCAAACATTAGCAAAATCCGAATTTTACAAAGAGCGCTTCTTTTATAGCAATTCCCAAATTCGGTTCATTGAACTGAATTATAAACATTTGTTGGGACGCGCTCCCTACGATCAGTCAGAAATTGCCTATCATGTGGATATCTATGCTGCTCAAGGTTATGATGCAGAAATAGACTCCTATATTGATAGCATGGAATACACCAGCGCCTTTGGTGATTCCACAGTTCCCTACCTCCGGGGATTCAAATCAATTCCTGGCATGAAACAGGTTGGATTCAACCGCCTATTTACACTGTATCGGGGTGATGGTAACAGCGATAATGCTGGCTCAAAAAGCCCCCGCCTACGGCAACAATTAGCGATGAATTTGCCTAATGTCATCATTCCTCCCACCACATCTATTAGGTTTTTATCTGATATTGGTTTTGGACAATTAAAGAGTTCTCCCCCTCGCGGAGACAACCGGATGTATGTGATGGAAGTTATCGCTGGTGGAGTTGGTACTAAAGTAGCTGTTCGTCGTAGCCGACAGTTATACAATGTACCTTTTGATCAACTTTCCCAGAGATATCAGCAAATTCACAAACAAGGCGGCAAAATTATCAGCGTCAGACCTGTATAAAAGTAGTTGGTGATTGGTGATTAAAAACAATTATATGATCACCAA